>JBCCIH010000012.1 GCA_039028315.1 Thermodesulfobacteriota bacterium
GCTAAATCTTCATTCAACAACTTTATCATAGTATCTTTATCCATAATTTATCTCCGCCAACATATAATTGAATTCTAATACCTATAGATATTAGTCTACATTCTGAGGTGTAAAAAATATATATAACTTGCAAATATTATGAATTAAGTTCTTTGATTTCATTTCTGAGTGGGCGGGGGGGGACTTGAACCCCCACGGACGTGAGTCCAACGGCTTTTGAGGCCGTCGTGTCTGCCAATTTCACCACCCGCCCTCAAGTTTAAGGGGTGAAAAATTAAAAGTAGGGTTTATATTATTCTATGAAACTTCCTAAGAATCAAGCGCATCAAGATGCGATAACTTAGAAGTGCTTTTTGGCACTGTTAAAACTATGCGTAAGCGGTTGACAACATTAGGTCTTCATGTATTCTAGCACCTTTGATTTAGATAATTTGCTTGCGATAAGCTAAGGAGTTTAGGAAATGATTGTTGTAATGAAAAGCGGGGCAGACCCCGACGAAATACAAAGAGCTAAAACCACTATGGTTGAGCTTGGTTATCAGCCTCATCCCATTGAGGGTGTGCTTAGAACTGTTATCGGCGCAATCGGTGATGAAAGAGGAAAACCTGAGGATGTTGAAACTCTAAGCATTCTTCCTGGGGTAGAAAAAGTAATCCCAATTCTACCGGCTCACAAACTCGCAAGCAGAGAATTTAAACCTGAAGACACACAAGTTAATGTAAACGGCGCTATTGTTGGTCAAAATAAAATTCCAGTGATAGCAGGCCCTTGCTCAGTTGAGAGTGAAGAGCAGCTCATGGAAATAGCCCATGCAATCAAAGATGCTGGAGCTACAATGCTAAGGGGCGGCGCATATAAGCCAAGATCCTCCCCCTATACATTCCAAGGAATGGGAGTTGACGGATTAAAGCTGCTAGCTCAAGCAAGAGAGGAAACAGGTCTTCCCATAGTTACAGAAATACTCAATGTGAAGCACTTAGACACGGTCTTAGAGTATGCAGACGTTCTACAAATAGGCGCTAGGAATTCTCAGAACTATGCGCTTTTACAAGAAGTTGGAAAATCAAAGAAACCAGTTCTTCTAAAAAGAGGAATGTCCACAACAATTAAAGAGTTTTTGATGTGCGCTGAGTACATTCTCTCTGAAGGAAATGAGGATGTAATGCTCTGCGAGAGAGGAATAAGAACTTTTGAAACCGCAACAAGAAATACCTTTGATTTAAATGCAATCCCGGTTCTTAAGGAAAGAACTCACCTGCCTGTCGTTGCTGATCCTAGCCACGGGACAGGATATTGGCAGTATGTAACTCCTATGGCGCTTGCTTCAATCGCGGCCGGTGCAGATGGTGTAATTGTTGAAGTACACAACAATCCAGAGGTTGCCGTAAGTGATGGCGGACAGTCGCTTAAACCTAAAAAGTTTGCCGATATGATGGAAAAAGCAGCTGCAGTCGCAAAAGCTGTGGGAAGAGAAGTTTAAATCAATTCTTTTTTAATACCCTTCTGCCGACAATTTCAACCTCACCGCTAGAGACTAGGCTGATAGCTTCGGGATAAATCCGATGTTCCACTTGGTGGATCTTCTCGAGTAGAGAATTCTCTTCATCTGTATCTTCTATTTTAACTATTTGCTGTAAAATAATTGGCCCGGTGTCTACTCCCTCATCTACATAGTGAACTGTAACACCAGTGTATTTAACACCGTACTCTAAAGCTTGGCGCCCTGAATTTATTCCAGGGAATGATGGGAGAAGAGCAGGATGAATATTTATAATTTTGTTTTTGTAAGCTCTAACAAATACTGGCGAGAGAATTCTCATATAGCCTGCTAAAACTAAAAGATCCGGCTTATAAGGCTCAATTGCTTCTAGTACTGCCCTATCAAAATCCTCTCTCTCGCTATAGCCTTTATGGTCTATTACTTCTGTAGGGATGTTATGCTTTTCGGCACGCTCGATTGCGTATGCGCCAGGCTTGTTACTGAATACAAGTACTATATCAATTGTATCAATCTCTGCATCAATGATTGCTTGAAGATTGGTGCCGCTTCCTGAAGCAAAAACGGCAACGCGCATTTTTTCCATATAGGTTCTCAGTTGTTATAGATTATAAGAATACAGAATAGTACATAAGCACATAACACAAAACAATAATGAAGAATTAGAAATGTGAAGGGAGTGTAATAAAGAAAAAAACAATCAGGCAGCTACCTACTTTCCCACTCCCGTACAAGAGCAGTATCATCGGCCTTGAAGAGCTTAACTTCTGGGTTCGGAATGGGACCAGGTGTGACCTCTTCAGTATAGCCACCCAATTAGAGGTAAAATTTACATCAGTATTAAAGGTTGTCAATAGAATATTTGTAATTATCAGATAAAAATGCTTTAATTTGGTAAATGCAAGATTTAATCCGTGATTTTATCAATTCACTTAACAGACGACAGACAACAAAGGACACATATCGTAAAGCGCTCCTGGAATTTTCCAAGTGGCTGGGCAATAAATCCCCAATTGGACTTACACCAAACGATATCCAGCGCTACAAGGACTTCATAATATCTAAAGATCTCTCTACAAGCTCAGTTTCAGCATATCTTACGGCAGTTAGAAGGTTATATGATTATTTGGAAAATCAGGGGAAAATCTCAGAGAATCCTGCAAAGAAAATAAAAGGCGGGGCGCGTCCTAAAAGACATTCCACCAAAACAATATCAAACCCAGACCTTAATAAGCTTTTTGATTCTATTGATATTTCAACCTCTCTTGGCCTTAGAGACAGCCTTATTTTTAATTTGATGCTCAGGTGTGGGCTGAGCGAGATAGAACTTGTTAGAGCTAATGTTGAAGATATAAAAAGGAAAAATGATAAGACTGTTATATATGTTCAGGGGAAAAATAAAGATGCTAAAAACGAGTATGTAGTAGTACCGGAACCTGTTGTGAAAGAGATTGATGAATATTTATCTCAAAGAGAGTCATCAAAACCCGCTGAGCCCCTTTTCTGGGGAGAGGGCAATAGAGCTATTAGAGTTAGAATTACAACTAGGGCAATTAGGGCGAGGATTAGCTACTATTTTGAAAAGCTGGGACTTAATAAGAAAGGAATTACGCCGTATAGTCTCCGGCACACTGCCGCCATACTGGCAATCGAATCAGGCGCAAGTGTTTCGGAGGTAATGCAGATGTTAAGAGTAAAAACTGTGGATACCGCTCTAGTATACTTTGAAGAAGCCAAAGAATTAAAGCAAACAAATAGATCTTAGGTAATAACTGTTATTAGCTTGGAGTTAGTTCTTTTCTACGTAGCTTTTGATGGGATAAACTCTTGCGGCACGTTTTAGTTTTTTAATCGCCTTTACTTCGATTTGTCTTATTCTCTCACGTGTTACCTGGAACTGATGGCCCACCTCTTCAAGTGTGTGTTCCTTTTCCTCATCAATACCAAAACGAAGCCTTACAATGCTTTCTTCCCTGGTGTTTAAAACTGACGAGAGGGCGTTATTTATAATCTGCTTAAGCTCATTCATCTCTAAGACGTTAACAGGAGAGCTTGTGCTCGAATCTTCAATTAAGTCTACTAACTTACTATCTTCTTCATCACCTATAGGTGTTTCAAGTGAGATTGGGTCTTTAGAGATTTTTAATACCCTTGCTACTTTCTCAGTAGACATACCTACCCTGGCTGCTATCTCATCGGGCATTGGCTCACGCCCCAGCTCTTGGACTAAATGTCTAGAGGTTCTGATTATTCTATTAATTGTCTCTGTCATATGAACGGGGATTCTGATAATTCTGGATTGGTCCGCTAAAGACCTTGTAATGGCTTGCCTGATCCACCAGGTGGCATACGTAGAGAACTTATAGCCCCTATCGTATTCAAACTTTTCAACCGCCCTCATAAGCCCAACGTTTCCTTCCTGTATAAGGTCTAAAAATGGAAGACCGCGGTTTATGTAACGCCTTGCAATACTTACAACTAATCTTAAATTGGATTCAATCAAAGTTCTTCTAGCCATTGAAGTGATGCGCTCGCCAAACTCTATCCTACCAACACATTTCTTAAGGCTTCTGGTATTTTCTTCTGCTTCGTCTAAAAGCTCTTGTATCTCTTTTGAGTATTCTTTTTTAGATTTAGCGTTTAATTTTGCAGCCTTTTTCTGAGACCCGCCTAATTCGCTCTTTATCTTGTCTAATCTTTTTATATAACCTTTTGCAACACTTAAAATCCTCTCCATCTGGATTCCGCTTAAATTTATTTCTTCAAGATAAGAAATCATAAGGTCTCTGTTATTTTTTATTCTCTCATTTAAATCAGCTTTTTTCTTCTTTGAAGCTTTTAATATTTCTTTCTCTAGTTGCTCATTTTCTTTATAGAGCTTAGTAATCTCATAAATTAAATTCCCAATACCGATATGTGCCTCTTCGCTCATATTGTCGGTTTCGTCAACAAAGTTTGTGACATCTCTTATATCTAGGTCGCCTTTCTGTAGTTCCTCGCCTATGCCGCAAACCTCATTTAGCATAAGCGATGAGCTCAAAATTGTTTTAGCGATTATTCTTTTTCCAGTCTCAATTTTTTTTGCTATCCGTATTTCTTCTTCTCTTGAGAGAAGCGAATGATCAGCTATTTCATGAAGATAGAACCTGATAAGGTCATACTCATTTGCATTTTCTTTATTATTTCTAAAGGCAAATTCGTATTTAGGTGCGGGTGATCCGTTTTCTTCTTTGTTAGGGAAATCTTCAGAATCAGAATTCTCTGAGTAATTTGAGTCCTCTAACTCTGCGCCTTTTTCAGGGCTGGAAAGATTAGAATCTTCTTGTGCCATTTCAGCTTCTAAAGCATTTTCTTTCTCATTACTCATAAGGCTCTTCTTTCCTCCCTTTGTTTTTGCATCGATAAATCTCTGTACTGCTTAAGAAGTTTTTTCTCAAGTTCCGTATTTTTCTCTTTGACAGCTTCGTCAATTTCAATTCTGAGAACTTTTAACTTTTCATCCAGTTTTAACAGCTTTAATTTTCCAATGCATCCTTGAACAATCTTACCAGCGCTCTCAATGTCTGAAACGCCAGGCGAAGATAATAAGGCCTCTGAGATTAATTCGTGAGCAGTGCTACCCTCAAAATGAATCAGCAGATAAGAAGGGTCTACTTCCCCCTTGTCCACAATGACTTGTATAATAGACTTAATATCTGCATCCGTTATAAGCTCACTCCATTCCTCTTCATATAATTGTACATGAAGATCGGGGAACTTGGCTAGGACAGTCAATAATAATTTTTCAGTACTAGGATATTTAGTTTTTGATGAGCTGCCGGCTGTACCACCCTTTATAGAGCCGCGTTTTACCATTGAATAAATTTCAGTTTCTTGTATTCCAAGCATCTCAGCAGTTTTTTTAATTCGAAGGCTCTTCTCAACCGGGTCCCTTAATTTTTCCAACAGCTCCACTATGCTTCTAACCATCTCGTTTAATGTAGTCCTGCCCTTTTTATAACGATCAATGGACATATCTATAAAAAACTCGACCCAGCTAGTTGAGTTATCAAGCAGAGCTTCAAATTTCTCAACACCCATCTCTGTAATAAAAGAATCAGGATCTTTACCTGAGGGCAAAGCCGCTACATGTGGTAATAACCCTTCTTCTAAAAGCACATCCAGTGATCTCATCGCTGCTTTCCTACCAGATTCATCACTGTCAAATATAACAATAACGTTCTCAGTATAGCGTTTGAGCAGACTCACATGTTCTCTTGTGAGTGAAGTGCCAAGAGTTGCAACGACATTTTTAAACCCTAAGGAATATAACGACAAGAAATCTGTATAGCCCTCTACTAATATGGCTCTGCCTTCATGTCTTATAGAGTCTTTTGATTTATTAATTCCGTAAAAGCTCTTTCTTTTTTGGTATATATCAGATTCAGGGGAGTTTATATATTTAGGCTCGTCTTCTTCATTGACCCTTCTTCCTCCAAAGCCAATTACTTTTCCATCTACATTGCATATGGGAAACATTAATCTATTTCTAAACCGGTCGTAGTAACCGTCCGCATTTTTTCGCTTCACTATTAATCCGACTTTTTCTGCAATGCCTAAAGGCACCTTATTTTTAGCAAGAAATTTAGACAGGTTGTCCCAACCTTCTGGGGCAAACCCGAATATGAACTCTTTTGAGGTCTCCTCTGAGATGCCCCTTTTCTTCAGGTATGATCTGCCTTGTTGTCCTCGAGGACTGTCTAAAAGTGTTTTTCTGTAGAACTTAGCGGCTACTGCGTTTATTTTATAAAGCGCACTATTTGGAGATTTTTTAGGAGCTGATTCACTTTTTCTTTCTATTTGGACACCGGCCTTTTTTGCCAGCTCAGTTAGTGCTTCAGGGAAGGATAAATTGTTGTAGCGCATATAGAAACCGAAAATATCCCCTCCGGCCCCACAGCTAAAACAGTGGAACAACCCTTTCTCATCATCGATATGCATCGAGGGATTAGTATCGTCATGAAAAGGACAGAGCCCAACATAGCCCTTTCCTGTTTTTTTAACAGATGTATAACTCTCTACGAGGTCAATAATACTCAACCTCCCTTTTATTTCGTTAACAAGAGCCTCATTGTTAAATTTTGACATCTATGTTTGAACTGATTTAAAAAAGCTACAACCGGACACACAAAGGTATGATCAATCGAATTGAAACTACAGTATAGCAAAGTCAAATGTTGTGTCCCCCAACCGGATTTACTATGCAATATGTATTAATTCGACAAATTAACTTCTTCTAGAACGCTTAACTACGCGCTTTTTGGCAGCAAAGAGTTTTTTCTTTTTCTTCTCACTAGGTTTCTCATAGTGTTCTCTTCTTCTAACTTCAGAGAGAACGCCGCCTTTCTCTACTTGTTTTTTAAATCTTTTAAGAGCGCTATCAATGCTCTCATTATTTCCTACTACAATTCCTGGCATAAAATAAATTCCTCCGACTAATTTCAATAGTACAGCTTGAAAAAATTAATAGATTTAGGGTCAATTGTCAAGTGCTGGTTATATAAGTGAAATATATTATTTTAGTTCAGGTTTAGGCGGAAATACTCCGACTTTTTTCCTGTTCTCAGCAATTCTCTTCTCTTCAGCCTCAGAATCGACTTTCTCAGAAGGATCCCATTCTTCTTCCTGGCGCTGCTCCTCAAACCTCTTTATCCAAGAATCACGCCTTTTTCTTGTATCATCAACTAAGCCCATTTCAAGTCACTCCTTATAATTGGGGGAAATAAGTAATTAATTTCTTCCGACAGTGTTTGTGCTATTAATAATATTTGATATTGAAACAACTTCAACCTCTTGTGTTATCTTCGGGATCATTTGGCTAAGGGCCTCAATTGTCCCTGGATAAGGATGACATATTCCCACTGCATAGCCCTTTTTCTTAGACAAATCCACAAGTTTTTGAAGCTGCTGCTTAACATGTCCCGCATCTTTTGCAGAATGGTCTAGGAACATATCTCTTTGGGCCGTTTTCATACCCAGCCTGCGGGCAGTAACATAGCCCTTACTTTGCGCTGTGGTTTTGCTATCAATAAACATCATATCCTTTTTCTTTAGATCCGTGAGTATAAGCTCCATAAGTTCGTCATTTTCCATGAACTTTGATCCCATATGATTATTGACCCCAACCACATGAGGCACAGATGAGAGGTTGCTATTCATTTTATTTAGAATAACGTCTTTTGGAAGACCTACTAAGAGTGCATCCTCCCCGGCGTCAGTACCTGTATAACCAGAGGATTCTTTCGGCTCCATAGGCATATGCAGAATCACATCCCATCCTTTCTTATCAGCTTTTTCTGCTGCATAGCTTGAGTAGGGAAGATTTGGAAGCACTGCAAATGTTATAGGGGCATTTAATTTCAACAGAGCATCTATTGGCTGTTTATTAAGACCGAGATCATCAACAATAATAACGATTTTAGATTTTGGATACTTATTAATATCAGCTTGCTTTTTAGTAGAATCTTCTTTCTTTAATATATTTTTATTAGAACTTGTCTTCTTTTTATCGGGAGTCTTAGCTGTTTTTGTACTATCTTTCTTTTTTGATTGAGCCGCTTTTTGCTTTTCGAATTCAAACCTTATCTTATGAGTGTTGATGTCATTAATTCTAATATAAGCAACAAGCAAATCTTTTCCATTATCAAACTTGTAATCAACCGGATACTCCTCAATAATAGAGCTTTGAAGAACCTTCTTAACCTTTTTTGCTGTTACACCTTTGGCCGGTGATACCTGAATATCTTTATACTCCCATACAAGATTATTCTCCTCTTTGTTGTATACCTTTTTAGATTCTATATTGTTTGCAGATATTCCGGCTTCAAAAAAAGCAGCTGTTAGACTGTTATCGACATCCTTAATAAGATTATCCATTTCGGTTGCAGATAATGTTTTCCCTGTATAGTTGGAAGATGCGTTTTGTTTAAGATAGTTAATAGCGTAGAGTCCCAAAAAAATTAGAACAATAAACCCGCTCGTCAATATTACTATTTTTGTGACGCGTGCGCCTTTTTTTCTTCTGGATGTTCTTCTTGGTCTTTTTGTAGTCTTAGATTTTCTTGGCAAAGCTAGGATTCACCTTAGCCCTTAGGAACGCCCTTATTAGCTCCAGGCTTTTTTAAAATTTCAACTGCGGTGTTTAGCTGTTGGTCTTTAGAATCTTTATTTTCAACAATCACGTCCGGGGTTAAGCCGACTTCGCTTATCGAGCGTCCGCTTGGGGCATAGAATTTTGCTGTTGTAAGCTTTAGCCCTGATCCATCTTCTAATCTTATAATTGTTTGCACCGAACCTTTTCCAAAAGTGTTCGTGCCTAAAATAGTCGCCCTTTTATTATCCTGAAGAGCTTCAGCAACAACTTCCGAAGCGCTTGCGCTTCCCTCATTCACTATAACCACTATTGGGTATTCCTGAAAATCCCCATTCTTTGTTGCATAATGATCTCTAGCCTGATTTTTATCCCTGCCTTTAACGCTAACAATAAGCCCTTGGTCTATGAATTCATCAACTATTTCTATTGCTTCTCCTAAAAGTCCGCCAGGGTTATTTCTTAAGTCCAAAACCACTCCACGTAGTTTACCCCCGTTTTGAGCTTCGAGCTGAGATAGAGCGTTTCTTAATTCCTGAGAAGAATTCTCCTGAAACTGAGATAGTTTTATATATCCAATACCGTTTTCTAAAAGATCATATTTAACGCTCTTAACAACTATTTTGTCTCTTACCAGATCGACTTTTATTGGTTCTGAAGTGCCTTCTCGCTCAATAGTAACATTTACAGTGCTGCCCTTAGGACCTCTTAGCATATTTACAGCTTCTTGAACTATCATTCCCTTTGTAGACTTGCCTTCAATTTCCACAATAAGATCACGGGGCTTAACACCTGCTTTTTCGGCTGGCCCCCCTTCTATTGGCGTTATTACTTTCAAGTATCCGTCTTCAGTAGTTACTTCCATACCAACTCCGACAAATTCTCCGGAGGTTCCAATTTGAAGCTCGCGGTATCTCTCCGGGCTTAGGTAGGCTGAATATGGGTCAAGACTCCTTAACATTCCCTCAATTGCTTTTTCGGTTAGATCCTCTCCATCTACATTTTCAACATAATTTCTCTGGATAAGGTCAAGCACTCTGGTAAAGTTGGAAAGCCCCTGATAAACATCGTCATTATCAGCTCTTGTTGGATCGGTATTTAATGTTAATACAAGAAGTATTAATAGAATTATTCGCATTTATATAACCTCCTTTACAGGTTAACTAAACATATGAACACTGGCAACAAGAAAATTTATGATATGCCCGCAATTAAAGGCCATTTGGAGGTATTTTGAAAAGATATTGTCTATTAAATGATTATGGCCTTGGCAATTGATACTTCTTTGAAGTAGTTAAAAGATGTAGTATATTTCTAGCGAGGAGAAATAAATGTTTGGTATGTTTTTTACAGTTATTGCAAAATTTATCAGCAGCTACGGGTCAGTTGTTATGGAAGTATCTAAGGAATGGTTCATTTTATACAGGATACTTTTTATCCCGCTTTCCTTATTTATTTACTGCCTTGCCTTTTTAGTAGTTCTTTCCGTTTTGTTAATAGTTATCTTTATAGCATCACCCCTTTCTTATATATCAAAGGCTATTACAAAATAGATACCGTTAAGTACTTTGTAATGTCTATGACTAGACTTTTTTAATAACAGCGAAATGTTATAATTAGTGACCTAATGAAAGGGAAACTTGAGGCCCAAGTAGACAAGAATAATCTTCCCAAACATATAGTTATAATAATGGACGGCAACGGAAGGTGGGCTGAGCAAAAAAAACTTGACCGCGTAAGTGGACACAAGGAAGGGATGAAGTCCGTAAAAGCAGTTGTGGAGGGCGCAAAAGATATTGGTATAGAAAATATCACCCTCTATGCATTCTCCGCCCAGAACTGGAAAAGACCTAAAGATGAAGTAAATGCCCTTATGGAGCTTTTAAAGCATTATCTGCAAAAAGAAAGCCATAAATTAATAGAGAAAGATATTAGATTAAATGCAATCGGAAGACTTTGGGAGCTCCCCAGAGACGTCTATGAAGTTTTAGAGACAGCTATCGAGAAATCAAAGCACTGCAAATCACTGACACTTACACTAGCGCTTAGTTACGGAGGAAGAGAAGAAATAGTAGATGCTGCAAAGGAAATGATCTCTCTAGGAAAGATAGCTCCTGAAGATATAAATCAAACTAATTTCTCAAAATTCTTATATACATCAGATTTGCCTGAACCTGATCTTCTAATAAGAACAAGCGGTGAGTTAAGATTATCAAACTTTATGCTCTGGCAGCTTGCCTACACTGAAATTTATGTAACTAAAACTCTTTGGCCGAATTTTAGGAAAAGACACTTGATTAAGGCAATTCTGAATTACCAACGGAGGGAAAGAAGATTTGGACTTACTGGCGATCAAGTTAGGAAAAAGGACGTAATTTGAAGAAAATCTCTATTCTAGGCTCCACGGGATCAATCGGAAGACAAACTCTAGACGTAATCTCAAAACACCCTGACAAATTCAGTGTTGTAGGGCTCAGCGCTGGGAAAAATGTCGAGCTTGTTGCGCAGCAAGTTAATCAATTTAAACCGAGAGAAGTTTGTGTACAGGACCAAGACTCTGCTGCAAAACTAAAAGAGATACTAGGTTCATCACAAGTCCAAATTCACTTTGGAAATGAGGGTGCTGAACTTATAGCTACGATTGATGAAGCTGATATGCTGGTATCCGCAATGGTTGGAGCATCAGGACTTCGTCCAACTATTGCTGCAGCTAGATGCGGAAAGGATATTGCTCTTGCTAATAAAGAATCTCTCGTTATTGCAGGTGAGGTGCTTACTGGCGAAGTAGAAAACAATGGAGGAACTCTTATCCCGATCGACAGCGAGCATAGCGCTCTATTTCAAGCTCTTAAGTGCGGGGAACGAAAAGAGGTAAAGCGCTTAATACTTACTGCTTCTGGCGGTCCATTCTTGAATACTCCAAGCTCTGAGCTAGAAGGAGTTAGCGTTGAATTAGCTCTTGAACATCCAACATGGAAAATGGGAAAGAAAATTACAATTGACTCGGCTACACTTATGAACAAAGGATTTGAGGTAATTGAGGCTAAATGGCTTTTCGGCTTTGAGCCTAAGGAGCTTAGTGTGTGGATTCACCCACAGAGTATTGTGCACTCTATGGTGGAATACATTGACGGCTCGGTAATCTCTCAGATGGGTAAGCCTGATATGAGAATACCGATTGCTTTTGCAATATCCTACCCTCAGAGGTTATCGATGAACTGTGTTACAGTTTCGCCAGAGAGTTTTGGAGAGCTAAGCTTTGCCCAAGTAGATTATGAGCAGTTCCCTTCACTTGGGCTTGCTTTTGACGCACTCAGAGAAGGTGGTACAATGCCCTCAGTGTTAAATGGGGCAAACGAAGTGGCCGTATCTGCATTTTTAGCTGAAGAGATTAATTTTACAGGTATAGTTAAAACGGTCAGTAAAGTTATGGAGCTGCATAGTGTGCAGCCTGCAAATACCCTAGATGCGGTTTTAGAATCTGACACATGGGCTAGACAAACTGCCCGGTCTTTGATTGATAATTAGGAGAAAAATTAAACATGACAGCAATAATTGCATTTATCTTTGTTATAGGTGTTTTAGTATTTATACACGAACTTGGGCACTTTTTAGTTGCTAAGTGGAGCGGCGTTAGAGTTGAAAAATTCTCTCTTGGTTTTGGAAAAAAACTAATAGGATTTACCAGAGGAGAAACAGAGTATCTAGTTTGCCTCCTACCGCTTGGCGGATATGTGAAAATGTACGGAGAGGGAGTTGAAGGCAATTTTATAGTAGATAAAGTTGATCCGGGCTCAAATGCTGAGCGTTCTGGCTTTAAGTCTGGTGATAGAATAGTAAGCATTGACGGACTTGAGCTAAAGTCATATGACAGATGGAAACAGCTTGAGTCAGAGCTTGAAAGTGAGCCACTTAGGGATTTTGAATTCGTAGTTGAAAGAGACGGGAAACATATCGATATCACTTCAAAAGCCCAGGATCTTGCAGGAGCTGATAACTACTCTGAGAAAGAATATCCAAGAGGGTTTTCAAACCAGCCTATTATTAACCGTCTTCTAATTGTTATTGCAGGGCCTTTTATGAACTTTCTACTTCCCTTTTTACTTCTTCCAATTGTATTCATGATAGGTATTTCTGTACCAGCATATTTAGAGAAAAGCCCAGAGATTGGACAGATTGCACAAGGCTCTCCAGCTGCGGAAGCAGGATTTTTAGTTGGAGATAAGATCATTGAGATAGACGGAAGTAAAGTCGAAACATGGAGAGACGTTAATATACAGCTTCAAACCAACCCTGACGTATTACTTGATGTTGAAGTTGAGAGAAACGGTGAGAATATCAATATCCCCCTTCAAGCCAAAGCCACTTCAGAGGGACTAGTAGCTGTAGGATTTGGCGAGCCTGTCCTTGCAAAAGTTGGCGGTATTGTCAGCGGAACGCCTGCCGAGAAAGCAGAACTTGAAAGAGGCGACCGAATTGTTGAAATTGACGGACAACCTATAGCTAATTGGAACGAGATGGCTGAAGTCATACAAAAAAGCGCGGATAAACAGCTAAATATGTTAATTGAAAGAGGTGATAGTCAATTTGATATTCAGATTACGCCTGAGCCGCTTGGCGAAGAAGGTCAAGGCGCAATAGGAATACAGGTCTTTACAGATGAGATTGTGAAAAAATACGGGTTCTTTGAAGCCATTTATAATGGGGTTAAAGAAGCCTTTAATATGATAGTAGAAGTGGTTGTACTGTTATTCGGATTTCTATATAAACTTGTTACCGGAAAGATAGCACTTGGAACGGCTGGTAAGAGTCTTGCAGGACCGATTCTAATTGCAAAAGTATCCGGCGCTGCAGCAGAGACAGGTTTTGCACAGCTTCTCCAATTCACATGCTTTATTAGCATAAACCTGGCGGTAATAAACCTATTCCCTATACCTATGCTCGACGGCGGTCATGTGGTATATCTAACACTTGAAGCCATAAAGAGAAAGCCGCTTAGTCAAAGGTTTCTTGAAACAAGTCAGAAAATTGGCCTAGTGGTGCTTTTATTCATAATGGTATTTGCCATTTATAACGACATATCTCGGGTAAAAGGTGACATTGTAAATAAGTTTAATGAAGTGGTGGATGTCTTTAAGCAATAAAGATGGATAGGTGCGTCTTTATATAACTATTCTATGAATATCCTATACCAATAGTGGTTCTGTAGATGAACACTGAGAAAGACAAAGAACAAATATTAGAAGTTAATACAAGGTTTTACAGGGCTTTGGGTACAAGGGACCTTGAGCTTATGGGTACAGTTTTTGTACATGATGAGAGAGCCGGCTGTATGCACCCCGGCTGGGTTATGTTAAAGGGCTGGGAGGCTATAAGGCAGAGCTGGGAGAACGTATTTGACCCGGCGGACCAGCTTGAAATTAAACTCCACAATCTTAGCATTGAAATACAGAACGACGCTGCATGGGTCACATGTGTTCAGGAGCTTACATACATAAAAAGAGATCCAGTTGTCATGAACGTATCAGTATCAACTAACATCTTTGAAAGGGGCGAATCCGGGTGGGTTATGGTAATTCATCAAGCCTCACCTATGCCGATCTCATCTAATGAAGAAGAGCCTAATAACGATCTGCAGTAATTTATGTGTTTACCTTATGGTTCATATGAAGACCGCACTCTTTATCTGAATCGTTTTCCCACCACCACCTACCAGATCTTGGGTCTTCACCGTCTTTAACCGGACGTGTGCACGGAGCACATCCTATACTCGGATATCCTATGTCATGCAGCTTGTTATAGGGAACGTTATTGTCATTTATATATTCCCAAACCTGTTTAGAAGACCAGTCGACAAGAGGGTTTATCTTTAATATCCCCCCATGCATCTCATCTATTTCAAACTTGCTGGCCTGAGCTCTGTTTTCAGTCTGGTCTTTTCTGATAGATGTTATCCAAGAATCTAAGGTAGGCAGATAACTATTTAATGGCCTAACTTTTCTTATATCACAGCATAAGAGTCTATTGTCTCTGCCCTTGTAAAATAGATTTGGACCATGTTCTTTTACCATTTCTTCAACTTCGGCTTTGTCAGGGAAAAGTATTTCAATCTTAGCTCCATACTTGCTACCAATCGCATCCATAACCTGGTAAGTCTCTTCATTTAACCTTCCAGTATCGATTGTGAATATCCTAGCCTTTTGATTTATCTTCATGAACATGTCAATCAATACCACGCCCTGAGACTGGAAGCTCGATGCAAGCGCAACTCTAGGATGTAGGTATGTTGCCCACTCGAGTATTTCCTCTGCACTTGAGTGTTCAAACTTTTTATTAAGTTCTTCTACTTGCTGAGAATTAAATCTCTTCTTAAGAGTATTTATTGAATCCTCTGCTTTTAAATCTGTTGTACTAATTGTCATTTACCTCCGCTAAAACGCAAAGTTCATTGTTATAAATTCATCTACGCCATATGTAAAGTAAAGCGAAGTTAAACCATAGCCCATTGCAACAGCTATAAATGGAATTACTACCCAGAAAAATGCGATTTGCATTACGTGTCTATTTTTCGCGGTAACCCCAAAACCCTGCTGTGCACATGAAAAACCTATTATACCTGAGGTTATTATCTCTGCGATAGATACAGGTATTCCTGCAAATGATGCTATCAAAATAAGCGCAGCTCCAGTGAACTCCACTGAAACTGCCCTGAGAATACATATTTCTGTAATCTTTTTACCTACTGTTTCTAAAACTCTGCCGCCGAATAAAATAGCGCCTACCCCCATAGCAACTCCAGCTATCAGTGCTCCTTGGTAAGAACCTATCAGTCCCAGTCCTACAAGTGGGCCAACAGCGTTTGCCGAGTTATTGGCACCGGCAGAGAACGCTAAAAATGTGCCTGAGATTGTAATCAGTATTGTTAGAATTCGGTTTATCGACTTTTCTGAGTATCTCTCAGCTAAAAACTTAAGCGTTCTAAAGTAAAGATACTTCGCCATCAAGAAATTGATAATAAATGCGACAATTGGAGCAACTACCCACCATATTACAATTTCTAAGAACTTATCTGTATGAAGCGATTTTGAATATAAACCAATACCTACAATCGCACATACCACCGCCTGAGTAGTTGCTATAGGCACCTTTGCTACGTTTGCCCAAGTGATAAAAAATGAGGCAATAGCAAAAATTATTAAAACAAGTCCAATATGAGATGATAGTACTTCGCTGGGAACAAGCCCGTTACCTAATGTTTTTACTACAGGAGCCCCGGCAATCAAAGCACCCAATAGTGCGAACACTGCAATTATGATAACAGCCTGTTTTTTAGTTCTAACACCTGCGCCATAGGCAGTTGCCATTGAGGCTGCTGAATTATTTGCGCCAATATTTAGCGCTAGAAAAGCTGCTAGACCTATGGCTGTGATTAATATTATGTCCACTTTATCCTTCCTAACTTAAAATACTATAAACATTATGATAAATTAATCCCGCTAATAGATGCAAAGTAGATGCCATCAATAAAAGTTTGAATAATAACAGAGACTTATAGAATCTGTGTTTGCTATATTGATTACTTTAGTAACACTCTGTATACTTTTGTTACACACAAGGAGATTAAATTGAGTACAAATATAACCCTTTATACACAAAATTTGGGTCTGTCTGAAGTTATTGGTAATGCTCTATCCGATATCTGTGATTTCAGGGTATTAACAGATTCTACGGGCTCAAAAGATAGCGATGTATCTCTTCTGGACGTCGATACAATGGGCGTAGGCCCTCTAAATCAATTAAAGAAAGATAGTTTTGTAATTGTAATAACCCAGGAAAAAGGAGCTCGGTATTTAATTGAGTCTATGACATTTGGTGCATTTGATTGCATTACAGATCCTATCAATAACCCTAAATTAGTTGATTCTGTAAAAAGAGCTATAGGAATTAAAACTGAATTAAAAGGGGAGCCTCTAGAATTTGCTGGCGATGTTGTCGGCAGCAGTGTTAGCTGCGCCATAGTAGGCGACTCGCCAATGCTTCAAGAGGTTTGCAAATTAATTGGGCAGGTAGGACGAGTAGACGTGCCGGTCCTAATAACGGGAGAAAGCGGAACAGGAAAAGAGCTTGTGGCTGAGTCTATTTGGAAAGTTAGCACTCGCTTCGAAGAGCCTTTTGTAGTTCTTAACTGCGCCGCCATACCTGAGAACCTTTTAGAGGCAGAGCTCTTTGGATATGAGAAGGGAGCGTTCACAGGAGCTGATACATCGAGAACAGGCAAATTTGAGGAAGCTGACGGTGGCATTATGTTCTTAGATGAAATTGGGGATATGTCTTTATCCCTTCAGGCAAAGGTTTTAAGGGTTATTCAGAGCGGTACATTTCATAGACTTGGGAGTAGTAAAGAAATATCAGTTAATGTCCGCTTAATTACAGCCACCAACAAAAATCTTGAGGAGCTGGTTCGAACAGGCAGATTCAGAGAAGATCTATATTTTAGAATAAACGTTGTAAAAATTCATTTGCCGCCTCTTAAAGAGAGAAAAGAGGATATACCTCTTCTAATGGAATGTCTCACAAGAAGACACGGCAGTCAGGCGGGAAAAGATATACATGGAGTAACTAATGAGTTTAGAGACCAGCTCATGAGATATGACTGGCCGGGGAATGTCAGAGAGCTTGAAAATTCTATAAGAAAGGCAATCGCATTTACCAAAACCAACTATCTGACTTCATACGATTTAGAACTTAACCATAGTTATAAATCTATTGAGACAAAGGAGTCTCCCTCTCTAACAGACGCACTTAAAGGATCTGTGAAAGGCATGCTGAGTTCTGAAGATGAAAACAATGTATATAATAAAATTGTAAAAGAGGCAGAAAAAATACTTTTGAAAGAGGCATTAAATGCGTGCGGATGGAACAGATCAAAAGCCGCAAGGAAATTGGGAATTAATAGGATCACCCTACGTAGAAAACTTGAAGAGTACGATATCAAAGCGCCTTAGTTTTTTTATTTGTATGTCCAGATTTTAGCTTTAGAGAAGTTCACTGATTTTAAATATTGAATAAAAGCTTATGCCCATTTCCTCAAATTTTGCTTGGGCACCTTCTTCCCTGTCAACAATTACAAAGAGTTTTCTAACATCGGCGCCCATATCTCTAACCGCGTTTATGGCCTTAATAACTGAACCGCCGCTTGTCACCACATCTTCAACCATTGCTACTTTGTCTTCTGGAGTTAGGTTGCCCTCAATGAGTTTTCCGGTGCCATGGCCCTTTTCTTCTTTGCGAACTAAAAAACCTGGTAAAGGATAGCTCTGCTCATGACTCAGGGACAAAATCGACCCTACTATCGGATCAGCTCCCATTGTGGGCCCTCCAACAGCACTTATAGAAGAATCTTTTTTGATCTCCTCTAAAAAAATGGCCCCAACAAGATTTACACCTTCAGCATCAAGAGTTGTAAGTCTTGCGTCAATATAGTAATTACTTTTCTTTCCAGAGGCTAGTGTAAAATCCCCTCTGAGTATAGATTTTTCGAGCAGTATTTCTTTTAGACGTTCCTTATCGCTTTGAGCCATTTCGAGACAATCTAACCTCAAAGGGGACTTATTGTCAATTACTTGTCGCCTTCAGACTCTATTTGGAAAAGAGCCCCCAAATTTATGCTTCCATGCTACGCCGAATCCTTATGTATATCAAGCAGCTAAGTTGAGATCAAGTTGACCTTTTATTGCATAATAAGTTTGTTAAATCTGGACAGATCTAATATGCAGTATTTTATTGCCTGATTTAGATGAGGCATTGATATAGCTAAAAAAGTAACAAAAAGACCAATAAAAATAATTTTTTCAAGACCAAAACGCTTGATTGGAGAATTCGGCTAGGCATTATTGTTTGCTAGTATTGCTCTAGTTATCTTGTAAAACCATGAATTAAAACTTTGTGATAAATTGTACAAATCCTATTGGAAGAAGCTCCAGTATTGCAGCTTCAATTCTAAATACATAACCTGTTAAGAAAAGCAATCCGACAATGATAAATATTAGTGCCATTGTAGGTTTAAGATATTTATTTGCTTTTGTTATCTGTGCTTTCCAACTATTAATTGATGGAAACGACAAGCGAGAAAGAATTAGTAAAGGTGTCACAGTTCCAATAGAAAAAATCAACATGGTTAAGAAGGCTAATAAAAGGCTTTCACCTTGAGCTGCTAGCGAGATAGCAGCGCCTAAAGTAGGCCCTATGCAAGGTGCCCATACAAGACCCAAGACTAAACCTAATAGAAACTGCCCCCATAAGCCCTTGAACTCTATTTGAGAAATGTAGTTATTAAGCCCGCCAGTCAAATGAGAAGCATTAGCTGAAAATTTTTGATAAAATGGACTTATTAGCAATATTATGCCAAAAAACACTAAGGCGGAGCCAGCAATCTGTCTTAATAAATCTTGACTTAAGCCTATTGAATGACCAATTGTGGCAAGCAAAAAGCCGAAACTTGTGAATGAAACAACCAATCCTAATGAAAGTAGAAGCGGACCTTTTTTATGCTCGTTTAATACTCCATAAAGTATTATGGGTAGCAGCGGCAACACACAAGGCGACAATAACGTAACCAGACCTGCGATATACGCTAAAACCAAAGTACCCATAATACTTTCCTTAATAATCTCAAAATACTAACTAAGCACCTGTGGAAATAAGTTCTAGTAGCTTTTGTTTATTGGTCTCACCTACCACTCTTCCTGTTTCATTCTCGCCTTTAAAAACAATAATAGTGCTTTGCTTAATTACCTTAAACTTCTCAACAGCTTTTTTCTGATCTGTGAAATTAATTTTCATAAAAACAGCATTAGGGTAAATCTTTTTAGCTTCTTCAATAGTTGGGTGTTGGGCTTTACATGTTGAGCAACCTTTTTTCCAAACATCAATCACTATTTGTTTGCCGGCCTGTTGTGCTGCTGCGAATACATCATCAGAATAGCTGACAGATAGAGCTTGTTCTGATTGAGGTTTATTCATCGCATAACTTTCATTGCCGACTCCTAAAATTGCCAAGAAACTTAGCATAAATGCTGCAAATAAAAGTTTATAATTAGACAAAGTTTTTCTCCTGCCTACTCCATATTTATCTAGAATAATTTTAATCATATTAAGACCTCCTGTTTTTTTGTTTCAACTCTAATAACGAACGGGGCCTTTATTTGATCGCAGCAATTTTACTCTAGCTATAAAAGCCTAATTGAAAAATTTAATTGAGA
>JBCCIH010000013.1 GCA_039028315.1 Thermodesulfobacteriota bacterium
ACTATAAGGCCTATGAAAACCGCAGAGAATAGGGCCAAAAACCGAGTAAAGGCATCGCTTATGTCCAGATTAGGACCTGTAGTTAATAAAAGTCCGAAAGGAAATAGAAGCCCGGCCTGAAGACCTGAGACCGCAATATCCTTACTACTGCTTGCAATATATGCAGCGATAAACGTCGCAAGACTATAGAGCGATATCACAATCAAAAAATGCGGCGATATAGAAATCACCATTATACTAATAAAACAAAAAGTAATTCCCAGTACTACTCCTATAATCCCATACCTGCTTTTCATAAATGCTTGACCAAGGTTTGGTATAACTCCAAATAATATTGCAAAGAATACGACCTGTCCGCCTCCGGGAAGACCTATAACTACCTCACCAAACATTAGGATAAGGAAAATCACAACTGTTTTAACTCCAGCTCTAAAGCCATCTTGATCAATATATAAAAATGAGCTTTTTCTTTTATTCTCTACCTGTTTTGTATGTGTTAATCGTTCCGCCATCATAACAGAGTATTGGTTATTGTGAAATACATTGATCGCCTCTGAGATTCTAAGAATTTTATCAGTAATATCATCTATCACCGGCAGCATCGCACCAAATGCATGTAAGTCTTCATAGTACTCATCATCCAGGTCTTTAACCTCGTGCATCTCTCTATATATCTGGTGAATCGACTCTACTTGATCCTTTAGTTCCTTGTCTTTTATCTCTGAGGGGCTATCTGTTCCAATTACGGATGACATTACAGAAAAACTTTCGGAAATTAGGGTCATTATGCGACTTAAATTTTTTTCAACTTTATCGTTCTTTAAGAACATATGATCCTTTAATAGCAGATCCTCTAATACTTCTATCTTAATATAGATTCCCCTTGAGAAGGTGATTATCTTCATATACATATCTATCGGAAAATCTTTGTCCTTTTCCTCTTGTTGCATTCTATTCACATAGTTCACTAAATTGCTAAAAGTTATAAGGGATATTGAAAGGCTGCGGCGGTTTTTTTTCTCAGCAGCGTTTTCACTTAGGTAACCGCCAAAGAGTTCTGAGAGGTCTTTATAAACAGTTTTCAAAGTAAGCTGAAATACACCCCTGCTGCGATTCGGCCAGATAAGAGAATCAACTATCCACGCAACAATGATTGCAAGAAGAAGCTGAATCATATAGCTATCAAAGGTATTGGCAGCCTGTGCAAGTGAGTCATATATAGACGTATACATAGCCATCGTAGAAGCAACACCTCCAACAAGAAGTGAAAGAAAATATTTAAAGTTAAGGGCAATGACAAAAAATATCCATATAGAAGTAAGCGCAACATATGCAAGTTTAGAGTCCAAAAACAAATAGCTGATTATCAAAGTTAGGGCTCCGCTAATTAGCGAGACTATAAAAGCCCTTATACCAGCACTCAGAACTTGCCCGTGAAATAGACTCAATATTAAAAAGACAAATAAAAGGGAAAAATATGCTAGGTGTAAATGAAAGATATTATTTATAAGAATGCATATAATGCCACTGAGAACTATCTTTAAAGCAATTTTGACCCTAAACGCTTCAAAATATTGATTTAGTGTAAGTTTCTCCATATGGAAAATTATATAACTCCTACCTGCGGCTAAATGGTCATGTATAGAATCATTGACATATATGTCGATCTGATGACATAATCATAATAACATAGATCATTTGTGGAGGATGATATGTTTTTTCCAGACACACTTCTTGGCGGAGCTCTCCTACTCTGGTTCATATTGACGGGCCTATCTCTAATTGTTCTTATTTATGATCTTCAGACCAATACCCCAGCTCAGTGGGTAATGAAGCTAGCTTGGATATTGATAGTTCTCTATACAGGGCCGGTCGGGCTGATCATTTTCTTTCTCTCTTGCAGGCAACCGCTCCCGGGAACGCACGATGACTATATTGCTGCGCATTGGAAGCAGTCGGTTGGCTCTATGATGCACTGCGTTGCCGGAGATGCAACTGGAATCATACTTGCGGCAATCGTTACTTTTCAGCTCGCTTTCCCAAACGGGCTGGATCTAATAATCGAATACATTTCTGCATACATTATCGGGCTCCTTATTTTTCAAGCGCTTTTTATGAAATCTATGATGGGCGGAAATTATTATGTAGCTATTAAAAAAACTATTTTCGCTGAAACAGTTTCAATGAACATGGTCATGGTTGGAATGATCCCTGTAATGGCCATCATGAGAGGCCTAATACCAGGAGGCGGAGATCCTGAGAAACCTATATTCTGGGGAATCTCAGCCATTGCAACTATGGCAGGAATGATCACTGCTTATCCAATAAACTCATGGATGGTTGGGAAAGGGCTTAAACACGGTATGATGTCAGCTGTAACAGATGCTAGTAAATCTATGGACATGTCAGAGCATAAAGAGTCTGAAGTTACGCTAAATACCAAACTCGGAGTTGTTGTACTTACATTTGCGATTTTAGGAGTCGCTATCTGGATAACCTCATTTTTTATTGAGCTAAAACTTTGATTAAGTCCATTTCGTGTATACAAAAAACAAGCTGAGTATTCATGTTGTCTAAGAATGCCCGGATGATAAACTGTATTTATGGCCAGCCCTGAGAAGATTAAACAGCTTAAAGAGCTATACGCTGAAAAAAAAGATTCAATTAAGGCCCAGCTTTCAGAATTCGATGATGTTAAAGCCGGAGCTGATGACAGAAAAATCTTTGAGGAGCTCACATTTTGTATTCTTACTTCCGCAGTCGGACCTAAAGTCGGCGCTAAGTCTTTAAGTGCAATTAGAGATATGCTGCTAGAAGCATCACCTGAGGAAATGGTAGAAAAACTCAGCGGAGTCCATAAGTATCCTGAGAAAGCATATTATATAGTGCACACTAGAGATTATTTAAAGGACCAATACGGACTTAAAATGAACGACATCATACAATCTCACAAAGACCCTTTAGAACTTAGAGAATTTTTCGCCCTGAATAAAGACATTAAAGGCTTAGGGCTTACGCAGGCGAGTCATTTTCTGCGGAACGTAGGCTGTAAAGGATACGCTATTTTAGATAGGAACGTTGTAAGATCTCTCTATGATTTGGAAGTATTGGATAATCCCAAACCGCCAACTACGAAAAAGAAGTATTTAGAAGCAGAGGAGAAGATGTCGGCATTTGCGTCCGAGCTTGGAATTGATATCGAAGAGCTTGATATGCTGCTCTGGAGTATGAAAACAGGCCACATACCTAAATAGAAAGCTCAATAAATACTTCGGCATACTTCATCTCAGTCTTTCCGTGCCGCTCATCAAAGATTGCACGGTATCTGTTTAATCCAAGCATGCCGTCAGTATAGTTTTTATAGTCAAGCTGGCTCTTGTGAGCCTCAATTGCCATAATTTTCTGATCTACAAATTCGGAAATATCCTCTAACCTATCGTAAGTGGTAAAAGGTGTCCAGACTTCATAACACCAGATTTTCTCTGGTTTTTGATCTAGCGCCGCCATCACTTCAACAACTAGTTCAGAGACTATCTTGTGCGTTGGGTGTTTATCAATCTTAGGGTGAGGTATATATACTTCCTCTGGTTTAAATCGAGTTAGTGTTTCTTTGAAATCATTTTTGAAATGATCTTTATTATCGTCAGATTTAACATCATCTAACTGAAGTGGTATTAAAGTCTGAACTCCTAGAGCAGAGACAGCCTCTCTAGCCTCCTGGAGCCTTACTTCTGCCATCTTATCTTCGCTGTGGCCTTTTAGTGAAGTGCTGCCGCTGCCGTTTGTTGCTAGTAACGAAACAATCTCATAGCCGCCGTCAATCATTTTCGCAGCCGTGCCGCCCATACCAATCTCAAGATCATCTGGGTGCGGTGATACCACCACTATGCATTTACTCATGTGTTATATTGTCCTTGACAAATTTGCCCCATCAATCAGTATTAATTTAACTGAAATTGGAGTATATGAAATGGAATTTGAACCAATAATAGGTCTTGAGGTTCACGCGCAGCTTAAAACAGAATCCAAAATATTCTCAACTGAATCTACTGAGTTTGGTGGAAGCCCCAATAGCCATGTAAGCCCTGTTTGTCTTGGCCTTCCTGGTGTACTGCCCGTGCTTAACAAAAAAGTTTTAGAGTATGCTTTTAAGGCAGCCATTGCACTTAACTGTGAGCTTCACCCAAGATCCCGCTTTGCCAGAAAAAATTATTTCTACCCAGATCTTCCAAAAGGCTACCAAATATCTCAATATGAGGAACCTTTTTCTAGCGGCGGATGGGTTGAAATTACAGTTGACGGCGTTACAAAAAAAATAAATTTAACCCGAATTCATATGGAAGAAGATGCGGGCAAGCTGGTACATGAAAATCACGGCAGTTCAAGTTATGTGGATCTTAACAGAGCTGGTGTGCCGCTTGTTGAGATAGTGAGTGAGCCAGAGATCACAAGCGCTCAAGAAGCAGTGGAATATATGAAGAAGCTCCGCTCGATACTTAGATACATAGGAGTTTGTGATGGAAACATGGAAGAGGGTAGTTTAAGGTGTGACGCTAATATTTCAGTTAGGCCAAAGGGAAGTGACAAATTAGGCACAAAGGCAGAGATCAAAAACGT
Organism: Thermodesulfobacteriota bacterium; assembly: GCA_039028315.1. Lineage (NCBI taxonomy): Bacteria > Pseudomonadati > Thermodesulfobacteriota > Thermodesulfobacteriota bacterium. The sequence continues at coordinate 4,618 of JBCCIH010000013.1, forward strand.
AAACTCTTTTAGGTACGTACAAAAAGCAATAGAGTACGAAATAAAAAGACAAATTATGCTGGTCGAGAACGGTGAAGAAGTCGTTCAAGAAACAAGACTGTTTGATTCTAACAAGGGCGTTACCTTTTCTATGAGATCAAAAGAAGAAGCTCATGACTATAGATATTTCCCAGACCCTGACCTTATGCCGGTCGTTATGGAACAAAAGTATATAGAAGAGCTAAGAGAATCTTTACCTGAGCTGCCCGATCAAAAACTAGCCAGATTCAAAGAACAGTACGGACTTCCCGAATATGACGCGGCGGTTCTCACTGATTCAATTGAGATAGCAGACTATTTTGAGAACTGCCTTAAAGAGCATACTAATCCAAAGACTGTGAGCAACTGGATTATGACCGAGGTCCTAAGAGAAGTTAAAGAGGGAGACGAAGTTGATTCATTCCCTATTACCCCGAAAAAATTAGGGGAGTTACTCAACCTCATTGAAAACGGAACAATTAGTGGAAAGATTGCCAAAGAAGTTTTTGAAGAAATGCTATCTAGCGGAAAACACGCAACACAGATAGTCGAAGAAAAAGGTATGACTCAAATCTCAGATCAGTCAGAGCTTGAGAATATTGTCACTGCGATTCTTGACGCTCATCCCGATGAAATAGAAAGATATAAAGCTGGTGATCAAAAGCTCATGGGATTTTTCGTAGGCCAGGCGATGAAAGAGACAAAAGGAAAAGCAAACCCAAAGGTTATAAACGAACTTCTTAGAAAAGCATTATCAGAATAGAAACTCAGATAACAAGCAGGCCGCGAGGCTTGGTTTGACATAACGGGAAATAGAATGTATTTTCCCATCGCAATTTATGAAGAAAGCACTCCTCGTACTAGAAGATGGCAGCGTTTTTGAGGGTTACGGCTTCGGAGCCCAAGGAGAGGTGTTTGGAGAAGTAGTTTTTAATACCTCAATGACAGGCTATCAGGAAATTCTGACAGATCCATCCTATAATGGCCAAATTGTTACTATGACCTATCCCCAGATCGGAAACTATGGGGTAAATGAAGAAGATGTTGAATCACGCAGGCCCTTTCTTAAAGGTTTTGTGGTAAAAGAGTACTGGCGGACTCCCAGCAACTGGCGCTCACAGGGAGATTTAGAATCATATTTAGATAATTACGGCATTGTTGGGATTGAAGGGATTGATACAAGGGCGCTTACTAAACTAATTAGATCCAAGGGCGCTCAGAAAGCAGTAATCTCGACTGAAGATTTAGATTCAAAGAGCCTTCTTAAAAAAGTACATCAATCAGATGGGATAGTAGGTATAGACCTTGTGACTGAGGTGAGCTGTGAAGATCCATATAAATGGGACGAAGGACCTTTTAAATGGGAAGATGATCTGAGCGAAGTTGCTGATCCAAAATTTAAAGTTGTTGCTTATGATTTTGGCATAAAACAAAACATACTTAGAAAACTAACCGAGCATGGATGCGATGTTACAGTTGTTCCTTCCAGAACTCCGCCGAATGAAATACTTGCTTTAGAACCTGATGGAATATTTTTGTCCAACGGCCCGGGTGACCCTTCTGCTGTTGCATACGCTGTAGAAAGCGTAAGAACTCTGGTTGGCAAAAAGCCGATATTCGGCATATGCCTTGGGCATCAGATACTAAGCCTGGCCATGGGAGCAAAAACCTATAAGCTTAAGTTTGGCCATAGGGGAGCAAATCAACCCGTAAAACAGTTAAGTTCGGGAAAAGTAGAGATCACATCTCAAAACCATGGTTTTGCTGTTGATACACAAACTATTAGTGACGATGTAGAAGTCACGCATATAAACCTAAATGACGACACCATTGAAGGCATTAAACACAAAAAGCATCCTGCCTTTTCAGTACAATACCACCCTGAAGCCTCACCAGGACCGCATGATGCGTCCTATCTATTTGAAGAATTTATAAAACTTATGAAGGGAGATAGTTAAAACTAGGCAGCTCTTTGGCCAAGTATATCTTGAGCCAGCTTCTCAGCCTGATCTATCCCGTCAACAGTCTCACCGAGTATTAAGTTGTATGCCTCTTGACCAATCTCAAGAGTAATATCGTAGCTCTTTCTGTTTTTGGTTTCATACTCTGCCAGCGGAGAGATGATGTTATCTAGGTATCTGTAAAAAGCATCCATTGTCCTTCTTCTAACTCTTCCGTATCCCTTAACCATTTGGGCGCTCTTGGCAATTTGGGCAGCGAGTTTGTTATCATAAGACGAATACTTGATAAGAGACTCAGTATAGCGCTTAATCAGCCTATGTTCTTTTTTATATCTCCAAGAGTACGGCCTCATAAATTTGATCTTGGTCAGCATGAGCATCCTAAGATATCCAAAGAAAGAGTTGGTTACCGGCGTCTGTCCCATTGTTAAAGGCTTTTTTCTTCTCCAAATCTTTTTAAAGAGTCCTGTCCTGGTAAAGCTAAGAACAGGCGCCACCAAAACGTTTGGCAATAGGCCATAAATCTCCTCAGCATCAGGTTTTAGATAGTCAACCACATGAAAGACCTGATCCTCTTTGACCCTCATTTCCTCTCGTATGCGTTTAAACCTATCTGACTTAATTTTTAACTCGGCAACTCTTATACCATCCTCATAACTCATTAAAAGCGCTAGATTCTTGGCATAAGCTTCTGTCAGAACATAGTTTGTGCCCTTAGTGTTCTGATCTATAACATATATATTATTTACCTCGCTTAAATATTTGTCTGCATAGCCCAAGTCCTGATAATCCATAAGCCGATAAACAGATTCTGCAAGAATTTGCCTTAACTGCGCTGGGTAATCGGATTCAATATTTTTGATACGTGCTAGATATGCTTTCTTTTCTTCGCTTAAAAGTTTCGATGATCTTTCTTCCACAAACTCATCCCACTTGGTAGAGTCTGTAAAATTACCATTATTGTTGTTGTGGGCATAGTTCCATCCGACTTCAAATGCTTTTAAACTTGCATTGGTAGCCACGCCTACCATCTCAATTGCCTTGATAAATGATTTTTTATCAATTGGTACAGCTCCCGACTCACAAAGAGCGCCCAATAATATTCCATTTACAGCCAGTTCATCCATACCGTTTGCTTTTGAGAGTTCAAGAGCATTTAGCTCTATCATTCTGGTGGAAAAAGCGTTTGCAAGTTTCCTAAGATTTTCATCTGAGTAAATGCCGCTTCCAATGGGCATCTTTTCTAGTGTGGAATATATCCTGTGTGTGCTAGTTACAATTGTAGTTTTGTCCGATCCGTATCCAAGCTCTAGTGCTCTACCCAACTCTAAAAACTCCTGAGCTAAGATAATATCAACCTCACCTGGCACGGGGAACTGAGCAAAAATAAGCGGCTTTTCCTCAGTCTTTGGCTTAGGGTGGGCTTCGAGATAGTAGACGGTTGATCCGCCTCTTTGAGAGAGCCCGGGAAGGCTTATACCCTGAGCGTCATAGTCCTCTAAAAAAAATGCCTGAACAACCCATTCGGTTAACACCCCGCCTCCCTGTCCTCCAACTGCGGGGATTAATACTTTAATTAGGTCGCTCTTTTTATTCATTGTTATTTCTTACAGGCTACTCGGACTAGCCCATCCATCCGTTTTTGGAAATCATTTTTAGTAATGATCTATTAATTTTTGCGCCTAGTTTGTCAAACATAGATGGATTATCGACTATCTCCACTTTATAAAACGAAGGACACAGCACAGCGGCATGAGCAATTTCACCGCACAGTCCACAACCCACGCATGAATATTCAATATGTGCCACAGGATCATCTCTAAGAACAGTTGGACTGTCTTTTAGAGTAAGTGAGGGGCAGCCGTTATAGCGCATGCAGGAATGATCACCTGTGCAAACCTCTGGGTCAACGCCGAGCTTTTGCTGTTTTACGCGTTTTCCTGCTTTAATTTTCTCTTTTATAATTCCTCTTTCACGCCTGGTTTTCTCTAACTGGCACTCAGCACGTGAAATAATAACTTTAAGTCCCTTTTCCTCATCATATGCGTTTCTTAGAACGTCAATTGATTCTTGAAGATCATATGGATCAACTGTCTTAATCCACTTAACTCCAGCTCCTTTAAGAGCTTTCTCGATGTCCATAACCACGCCCTCTTGGCGCATGTTATTTCCAGAAGCAGGGTTTTCATGGTGCCCGGTCATAGAAGTCCAGAAATTCTCTAAGATGATTAAGATTGCATCCTGATTGTTGTATACAGCGTTTGCTATGCTGGTGGTAAGTCCGCTATGCCAAAATGTGCCGTCACCCATAAAAGAGATGACTCTCTTATTTGCCATACGAGAAAGCGCTGAGGCTGAAGCTAGCCCTATTCCCATTCCAGTGATTGAGTTACTAAGATCAAACGGAGGAAGCCCACTCATTGAGTAACACCCAATATCAGATGCATAGTAGGATCTGCCGTAATCTTCTTCTAAGATTTTAATAGCTGTAAAAATTGGCCTTTCAGGGCATCCTGTACAGAAAACAGGGTTCCTTTTGGCAACTGGTTCTTTTAAGTAATTTGCGGCTTTTTCTTTATGCTTTTCAGTATATTCACTTCTCTCTTTGATTCTCTCTTTTTCGTACTCAGAGAATGTATTCTTCAAAAGAAAACTACCAACACCTTTTGCTATGTGATCAGGTGTATACTCACCAGCTTTAGGGAGTATATCTTTTCCAAAAATGTCTAGACCTAACCTCGCCCTTTGTGCAATAGAACGGATTTGCTCCTCTAGAAGGTTAGGCATTCCCTCTTCGACAATTAATATTGCTTTTTTATCTCTCATAAAGAGAATAATCTCCTCTGGAACTAGAGGATTTGTAACGTTTAAATTAAGTATAGGAAGTTTTGTCTCCCCGTATAAATTGGCCTCACCAAGATTATAAAGACATCTCATAAGCGAGTTGTAAATCATTCCATGTGTTATGATTCCGATAGACTTTTCATCACCGTCAAAAAATTCATTTAGCTTATTCTCTAAGATAAATTTCTGAGCTGCAGGCAAACGGTCGTTATATTTTTTCTTCTCATGATCAAATGTGAATGGAGGAAGAGGAATTGTCTCAAGATCGGTTTTAAGATCCTGAATTTGATCGAGCATGCTTATAGGAGGTTGTATATTGTCATCACATTTCATCTTGTTCATTATGTGGGCTACCCTGGTAGATAAGAGAAACATGATGGGCATATTTGAATACTCAGAGAGCTCAAAGCCCTTTTGAACCATATTTGCCACATGCTCCAGATCACCCCTTGGATCCATCACTGCCATCGTTGACTTAAGAGCAAAAGGAAGCGCCCTCTCAGCTACACATGTACTGTCACAGCCGTAATCCTCACCTACAATTATCATTGCCCCGCCAGTAACACCAGAGGAGGAAATATGAGATAGAGCATCAGAGGCAACGTTGGTGCCGACGATCTTCCAGTTAACAGATCCTCTTATCGGATAGCTGATTGAAGCTGAAAGAAGTGAAGCTGCTGAAGCCTCATTGCCTGAGCAATCAAAGTAAATGCCTTTTGGCTTTAAAATCGTGTCGTAGGAATCAGATATTGCATCGATCAGGCTTGCAGTTGGTGATCCTGGGTAGCCGCCTAAATATGCCACACCGGACTGCAGAAACGCCTTTAAAATAGCAAGTGGAGTGTCTCCGTATAGTGTCTCGCCTTTGCCGAAATTTAGTTGCTCGAGCAGTTCTTTTGAATAACCCATATATTTTCCTTTTGAGGCGCCAATCTGTTTGTAAGATTGAGATATAATGTACCAGATAAGAGCCTTGGATACTAGAAAAATTATTTAAGACAGGGATTTATAAATATTTAAGTGGCTGAAATCAAACAGAATTAAGGCTGTCTCGAATCACGTAGTAATATTCTCTTAGCGCCTCTTCCTGTCTGTATGTAACAAAGTGAACAGGCCTTCTTTGCTTAACCTCTTCAAGCGCTTGATCAGCGCTAATCCCAAGATGGTGAATTAAGTAGCTTGCCAGCATGATATTTGTTCTTCCCATCCCTGCGTAGCAATGAACCAATACTCTTTTATTTTGAGCTATTTGAGTTTTTGTGAAATCAATAAACTCTATAAAATCTTCATACTCAGGTGGTCCAAAGTCATCAATTGAGATGTTCTTAACCGTAAATTGATCATGATCCACAAAATGCTCTTTTTCCTGCAGGTTTACAATAACATCTATGCCATTAGATCTTAAAAAGCTTAAATCATCATCGAGTGGATAAATAAGTCCTGGCCTCTCCATTCCGGCAATAGTGTCTTCTACAATCCATGAGAATCTCTCAGGCATGACTAAAACCCTCTCTTTAATTCTGAAACATATTTATCCGCTTGTCTGGTAGGCTCAGGAATCCTATAGCCTCTTGAGCACTCTTTTGCAATCTTGATAGAGGTTGAAAGGTTAATCTTATGGCCGATTGAAATAAATACAGGCTTAGTATTCCTCTTAGTTCTAAGCACAGCTCCAATTTTCTTTCCGTCCTTGGCAACCAAAGATTCAGATGAACCCGGGACATCGTCTGGCATATTGTAGTCTCCGTAGAGCTTTTTCTTAGCTATGCCCATTGCCGGAATGTCAAGTAGTACGCCTACATAGGACGCTATTCCAAAACCTCTGGGATGCGCAATGCCCTGCCCGTCAAGGATAAGTACATCAGGTTTAGTCTTAAGAGCTTTGTAAGTTTTAATTATTGCAGGTCCTTCGCGAAATGCTAAAAGTCCAGGTATATATGGAAACTGTTCATCCACCACTTTAAATGCTCTTTCGGTCTCAGATAGCTCGGGGTATTTAAACACAATAATGCCGCATACAAGCTGATTTGTATCTTTTAGAATCGCCAAATCAGCCCCGGCTATGGTTTTTATTGATCTAAATCCATTTTTGGAAGAGACTTTATTCTTAAGCTCTTTCTGAATAGATATAGCCTCAGAATAGTCAGGGGGACTTGCGCTGTATAACTTTTGCAGCCTAGTATTGTTAATGGGAGACATATATTTCTTTTAAAGCTCGTTTAAATTTAGGCGCATAAAGCAATTCAAAGGCAAGCTCTTTTTCTGGGAAGAGCCTAAGCGCGTAGGCTCTCACTTTATCAAAATGCTCCAAAGCTTCATCTCTACTCATATCGGTCTGATAGATTAAAGACAAAGTTAGATCAACCATAAATCTAAGCCTTCTAAGCTTTTTGTTTTCTTCGGTGATGTCTTGGCTTGTTGGTTTATCCTTTTTCATATCTTCCCAATCACAACAATTTAAACAATCTCAATTAGAGTATACACTAACTTTATAGGACTCAGATATCTGCACCTTATTTGTCCATGAGTATAAAATTCGGTAGAATCAAACTTCAACTACAGTTCACTAAAGTAGATAATATGAAACTGAAAATGGCATTTGTGATGGATCCGGTAGATAGTATTAATACCGAGAAAGACACGACATTTGTGCTGATGCTTGAGGCTCAGGCAAAGGGTCATGAGGTTTGGTATTTAGAGCTTAAAGATCTGTTTGTAAAAGAAGCTAGGCCATATGGAAATGCTACCCCAATCACACTTGAAAGGAGTGAGGTTTTTTATCATTTAGGACAGACACAAACTCTTAGTCTCGATAGCTTTGATACAGTATGGATGAGAAAAGACCCTCCGGTTAACAATGATTTTCTTTACGCAACTTATATTCTAAGCCTGGTTGATGAAACCAAGACTAAAGTAATTAATAATCCAACAGGTATTAGAGAATCCAATGAGAAGATGTATTCACTGTTTTTCCCTGAAATAATTCCTGACAGCCTAGTTACAAAAAACATATCAGAGCTTCAGGAGTTCTTAAATGAGTCTGGGGGAGAAATGGTGGTTAAGCCTCTTGACGGTCATGGTGGAGAAGGAATTTTTTATGTGCGAGAGGGTGATAAAAACGCAAATGTAATTTTGGAGAGCATCACTAAATTTGAGAGCGAATACATAATCGCCCAGAAATTTATAAAAGAGGTATCAGTTGGTGACAAGAGAATAATAATATTAAACGGAGAGCCTCTGGGAGCCGTTCTCAGGGTTCCTAAATCGGGCGGGGAGTTCAGATCTAATTTCCACTCAGGGGGAAGCCCGGCAAAATCAGACTTAACTGACAGAGACCTTGAGATTTGCCAACTTATTGGCCCTAGACTAAGAGAGGACGGGCTATATTTTGTCGGCATCGATGTAATCGGAGGCTATGTTACTGAGATTAATACAACAAGCCCTACCGGAATACAGGAAATTAATAATCTTGATAGAGTCAAACTTGAAACTAAGGTTATAGAGTTTGCTGAGGAGCTTTGTGGTTAAGGAGAGGTCATGAAAATATCTAAAGAAGATGTAGTTAAAGTAGCCGAGCTTGCAAGACTTGAATTTAGAGAAGAGGAAGTTGAAAAATTCACCGAGCAGCTTGGTAGCATATTGGAATACATTGAGAAATTAAACGAGCTTGATACCGACAGCGTCGAGCCTACATCGCATGTGTTAGATTCCTCTACTCCGCTTAGAGAAGATAAACGGGTAAAAACACTCAGCACCGATCAAGTTCTTCAAAACGCGCCCGAGAGTGAAGATGATTTCTTTGTTGTGCCACAAGTGATTGAAGATTAAGGAGAATTACAAACATGGATGTAGAGCATTTAACTATTAAACATGCGTCTGAACTTATAGAATCAAAAGAGATTTCACCAGTTGAGCTTGCAAATGCTTTTTTGCAAAGGATTGAAGAAAAAGACCAAGCTCTAAATACTTATATCTCGGTGATGGCAGATAGAGCTCTTGAGACAGCCGCCCAAGCAGAAAAAGAAATATTATCTGGAAACTACAAAGGGCCTCTTCACGGAATACCTTTAGCTCTTAAAGACATATTTATTACTAAAGATGTAACGACCACATGCGGCTCAAAGATGCTCGAGAATTTCATACCTCCCTATGACGCAACAGTAACTCAGAAATTAATGGATTCAGGCGCCGTTATTCTAGGTAAGAATAATATGGACGAGTTTGCTATGGGCTCATCTACTGAGAATTCTTTTTTTGGACCTACAAAAAACCCATGGGATATTGAAAAAGTCCCTGGCGGATCTAGCGGCGGCTCGGCATCTGCTACTGCAGCCTCACTTTGCATGGGATCTATAGGAACCGATACTGGAGGATCAATTCGTCAGCCGGCGGCATTTTGCGGAGTGGTCGGAATGAAACCTACCTACGGGAGGGTAAGCAGGTTTGGCATGGTAGCTTTTGCCTCATCACTTGATCAGGCAGGACCCTTTACGAAAACCGTTGAAGACACCGCACTAATACTAAATTCCATATCAGGACACGATCCAAAAGATTCAACTTGTGCAAACGTTGCTGTGCCTGATTACACTCAGGCCCTAAAGGATGATCTCAAAGGACTTAAGATTGGGGTTCCGAAAGAGTATTTTGTTGATGGCATGGACGAAGATGTAGAGCAAGCTGCAAAACTAGCTATATCAGAATTACAAAATCTAGGCGCTGAGATTATAGAAATCTCTCTACCTCATACAGAATATGCAGTGCTCACTTACTATATAATTGCCCCATCGGAGGCAAGCTCAAACTTAGCCAGATACGACGGAGTTAAATACGGATACCGCGCCCAAGGGGCAGAGACACTAAATGAAATGTATTTTAAAACAAGAGCTGAGGGATTTGGCGATGAGGTAAAAAGAAGAATAATGCTTGGCACTTATGCGTTGTCCTCCGGCTACTATGATGCTTATTACCTAAAAGCACAAAAGGTAAGAACACTCATCAAAAAAGACTTTGACCAAGCGTTTGAGAAAGTAGATGCTATCGTAGCTCCTACAACACCTGAGGTTGCATTTAAAATTGGAGAGAAAACCCAAGATCCTCTGACAATGTATCTCTCAGATGTACTGACTATCCCATGCAACATAGCTGGACTGCCGGGAATATCAGTTCCTTGCGGATTTTCTAAAGAAGGTCTTCCTATTGGTATTCAAGTACTTGGCAAAGCGTTTGATGAAGAAACTGTATTACATGTTGCCCACAGCTATGAGAACAATACAGATTGGAGCAATAAGACACCTGAGATTTAGGGCCTATATCTTGTTAAAAATAGACTGTAAAATATATAAATGGTGATCACAACATGAGTGAAAAGAAACAAAAAGTCTGTATGCTGTGCGGAAAGCCTTCTGAAGACTCTATATGCGATGAATGCAAGTCGAATGTTCAAGGCGAGGCTGCGCACAGAAAGCAGAAAATCGAAAAGCAGGTTAAAGTCGGATCAGAAGTCGAAAAGGATAAGATAGTAAAGAAGGAGCTTGAGAAGTAAATCCGAATTAGCTAACTACTTCTTCCATATTTCTAGAGCCTTCTTATATATCTTACTTTTCGAAATCCCGCTTTCCCCAACTACCTGAGAAACAGCGTCCTTAAGTGATAAACCATCTTGCTTTAATAGTTCCAACATAGTATCAACAGTATTAGAATCAAATTCCTGAGATTTTTGTGCAGCACCTTCTACAACCAAAGTAAACTCACCTTTCACCGAGTCTTTCTCTTTAAAATACTTTAAAACTTCTGACAAGTTTCCTCTAATTGTCTCCTCATACATCTTAGTTATCTCCCGGCTAGCTGAAGCATTTCGGTCGCCTAAAACCTCAATCATAGCCTCTAGCGTATTTATTATTCGATTGGGAGATTCATAAAATATTAGCGTCTGGGGCAAATATTTAAGCTCATTTAGATATTCAGATAATTTCTTTTTTTGTTTTGGCGGAAATCCGTGGAATCCAAAACTCGAGGTAGAAAGCCCTGAGACGCTAAGCGCTGCCATGGCTGCTGAGGCCCCAGGAATCGGGACAATTTTTATACCGTTTTGAGATGCGAGCTTTACTATCCTATAGCCGGGATCTGACACCCCCGGCGTTCCCGCATCTGATACAAGAGCAATACTACTACCTTCTAGGAGAAGTGATACGAGCTCCTTAGATTTCTCTACTTCATTATGCTCATGATAGCTCGTTAGGGGTTTTTGTATTTGGTAGTACGAGAGAAGTTTCTTCGTAGTTCTTGTATCCTCACAAGCAACTAAATCAACCTCTCTTAAAATATTTAGCGCCCTTAAAGTAATATCATCAAGGTTTCCAATCGGCGTTGAAACTATATACAGCTCAGAGCTCATAAGCTAATTCTATTATATTAACTTCCACCGGTTCCGTCGCAATTTTTCCACTGCTCAGCGTTAAGGCATTTGTCGACACCATCTCCGCCGTCAAGGTTATCAGTTCCTGGTCCGCCGTCTAAAAAGTCCTCAGCTTCATTGCCTTCTAGGGTATCATTGCCTTCACCGCCGTATACTACATCTAATCCGCGGTTTCCTTTAATCCTGTCATCTCCGGCATCTCCATAAATTTTATCAGGGCCTTTGTTGCCTTCTATTATGTCATTACCTTCTCCGCCGCAGATATAGTCCTTTCCTTTCTTTCCGCTAATCGTGTCGTTTCCGCCAAGACCTACTATTACGTCGTCGTTGTCTGTCCCTGTCAACACATCGTTACCCTCTGTACCGACAATTGTGGCTACTCTACCGTCACAAGTTGGTGGCGGAGCCTCTTCTGCAGCCTTTTTATCATCTGGCTGAGCAATAGATATTCCAAAAGTTAATAATAAAATTCCCAATGTTAAAACTGCTAGATTTATTGATCTCATAACTACCCTCCTTATTTTCGTGTTCTCAATCTCAATTAAACTACTTAAGCTAAAAAAAGTCAAGGTCTCAAAGTGGTAAATAAGTGGCGGAGAGCGAGGGATTCGAACCCCCAAGTCCGTAAGGACGCCGGTTTTCAAGACCGGTGCAATCGCCGTTCTGCCAGCTCTCCGGAATCAAGTTTTAAGGACTTATATTGTCCCCGAATTTGTGGGATGATTCAAGAGATATACTCACAATTGGAATTCTAATCATCATTATTACTGGAAAAGAAGTAGTTAGATAACTTTCCGGGCAAAAACTGCTATAATAGCAATATTCACAAACAAATTTGGAGGGGTAGATGATTAAAATTTCCGTCTTTAGAATCCTAGCATTTTCAGTTTTTATCGTTGTATTTTCTCTCTTATCTAATGATTCTCTTGCCTTTAATCCAGAGGATGAGGCACTTAGGGAACATGCACAAACCAGGAGTCTCGATATAACTACAAGAGGCATGGCATTTGTAATACCATCTATTTCTGTTCCAAATTTTGTAATGGATTTTGATGAGCTGCCAGCTGGTCCAACAACTATTGAGGATATCCTAAGCCAATTTCCTTACGCACCACTTACCGCGCTTAGTTTCATAACTGATCCAGGGACGTCACAATATAATTTTCAGACAGGTGGAGGCAGGGCTCTTGCCCCAAACCCCGATGAATCCGGAGATCTATTTCTAGTAGATCCTAACGGCACATATGGAGAAGCCAATGTTCTAATTATAGAACTCACCCATGCCATATCGGAGTTCGGTTTCGAAGTGGGAGACTGGGGAGGGCCATTTAATGCGCATCTATATAATGGTGCAGATATGGTTGGCTCGGTGACTGTGCTTAGCTTTGACAATGAAAGACTTCATTTTATAGGTAGCACTGATCCCTTTGACAGAATTGAGCTCACAGCTGATCCTCAAAACCCAAGGGCAAATTGGGTAATTCCTGCATTAATTCTTCCTGCGGACAGTTTCACAATACCAACAATGTCTGAGTGGGGCGCTATGGGGCTGGCTTTGATATTAGGAATATTCTCAGTCATAGCGTTTAGAAGAAAGAAAACTGCTTGTTTATCAATATTTGCTATTATTTGTTTTGCTACGGTTTATTCAAATACAATAGATTCAGCAATAGCTGAGACAACTCCAACTAGGACCCTTACTTTCGTAAACAATTGCACAGATGATATTTGGGTCGCTGCTGCAGGAAATACCGGAGCTTGCACCCCTAGTAATGACGGCGCCTGTGCAAATCCTCCATCGTGCACAAGTTCAAACGACTGTCCAATTAATGAATACTGCGTCTCGACTCTTCATCAGAGCGTAACGACAAATAGCTGCGCAACAAATGAAAACACTATGTGCACAACAGACTCTGATTGCGCCTCCGGACAATTCTGTAACACTCATACAAACACATGCTGGCAGGAAATAACTAACTTCTGCAATCAGGAAACCACTAACAACGGCGGATGTCCTCCGGGCGTAAACAAGCCCGGAGCAAATACGGACGCAGCTTGCTCGGATTCAGAGCCATGTCCAAGCGGGCAGACCTGTAACGCTGCCACAAACACTTGCTGGACAATAGGTCCTCCAGGATGCGGATGTGACACGACACTCCCTACTCCTTCATGCTCTTTTAGACAGTGCACTTATGTTCCTGTGAATGGAACAAATATAGACTCGATGGACATGTGCACCTCAAACCAGGACTGCGGCACAGAGGTAATGCCTCCAGTATCATGCTCGCCAACTAATGAATGTGCATCAAATCAGTACTGCAACGGCACCACCGACACATGTCATTGGGTGGGTGGTGAAGTCACTACTCCAATGACAACAATGTGCACAACAAATTCTGACTGCACCGAGCCCCTTGAGTACTGTAACCCTACAACCAACACCTGCTGGGCAGAGCAATACTGCAACAGCTCGACGAACACCTGCTTTTTTGTGGCCACAGACGGTAACGGCTGGAAACTTGACGCTCAAAGCGGTGGAACTGCTGGTATGAGCATGGTAGATATTCCGGTCACCTGGGCCGGCAGGTTTTGGGGAAGAACCAATTGTGAAACTAACGGCAGCGGACAGTTTCTATGTGATACGGGACAATGCACAGGTATGACAGCCGATAGCAGCGGGAACGCTGAGTTTTCACTTAACTGCGAAGTCTCCGGGAATCCCCCTGTAACAGCTGCTGAATTTGCTATGGGGATAACATTCTCAAACGGAAATGTCACAGATTTTTACGATATAAGCATGACAGACAGCGCAAACCTTGCAGTCTCAATTGTCCCCGATCCTATGACATACGATATGAGTATGAACGGCGGAATTGCAACCACTGGAGGAACTGACCAGATGGGAAGCTGCACAACTAATGCAGACTGCCCAACGACTGCTGCGAACGGTCCTACCTCAATAGCCTCGACATTTAATTTTAAATGTGACACTATGCTCGGTAAATGCGTGAACACATATCAGTGCGCAAGCCCTGGATGTGTTGATCCCACAGGATGTGATGCAGAGGGAATAAACACAACCAATATTGAATGCTGTCCATGGGACCAGGCAAGCTGCGGCACCGGCACAACAAATGGTTTTGCAGTTTCAGAAGCTAACTGTTCTGCAAATGTTTTTGGGACTGATGTCACCTCAATGACATGGAACTGTGATGATTCAGGTGCATGCGGAAATGCCGGGAACACACCTTCGAACAGCTCATATGAAGGCTGTTTGGGAGCTGATCAGGCATGCGTTTTGGGCGGCAACCCAACTGATCTAAACTGCACGGGTCAGCCCAAGTGCCAGCAGGACAGCGACTGTGTCTCTACTCCCGATATGGCGGGAAGATGTCAGAGCGGAGTGTGTACGAGCTCGATGACTACCGCCATGACCCAGCTATACGGCTGCACAGGAGCGGCTAATCAAGGCGCAACATCATGCTACAGTATGCCGACTGCAGACACCGAGATAAACTTTGATTTTTGCTGCGGCTGCGCTGCTTGGTCGCCTATTAACAACAACGGGAAGTCAACATGCGCTGAAATTCCAAATCATATGCCTACGACTATATTTTCTAACCCAGAATGGGTGAATAACTCAGAGCCTATGGTAAGCGCGTTTCATGACGCCTGCCCTCAGGCCTACAGTTTTGCATTTGATGACAAGG
>JBCCIH010000014.1 GCA_039028315.1 Thermodesulfobacteriota bacterium
ACTATCAACCAACGAAATTAAATACTGGCCAGGCTGTGGTTTTGGAGTATTGTCTGATGCTAGCACAACAAGCTCTCCGCTCTCTTTAATTATAAACATTGGCAGCGCTTTATCGCCGTATAAATTCTTAAATGAATCATAGTTAAACTCACCTGTAAGTGGAGTCTTTTTTAAAGAAGCTCCGGATGAGAATTTTTCGTCTAAATATGCAAATGTTGCCTCTGGACCAAAGAGCAGTCTTCCTCTTAGGTGCTGAGGAATGCTTTCCTCACTCTTGGCAGAAAATTTGGAGATTTTTGGAAGCTGATAAACCTGAGAGCGTCCAAAATCTTCAATAAAATGAAGTGCAGCAAGAGAGTTTACTTCATCATTTCGAGTTATTGCTATGAGCTTTCCTACCCCATCAAGCTGAATATCCTCAGAGAGATCCTCAATTAGTATATTTTCATAATAGGCCTTTAGACCCTCTTGTCTGGCTGCTGATACATTTGCCCAGTTTGAATCTACTAGTGAGATCTGAAAACCATTTTCATCGAGAATCCTGGCAATTGACCTAGCCCAGCTATGGGCTCCCACCATCAATATTCCCTCGGGATTTGGTTTAGCCAAACCTAGGCGATTGGCCACTTGAAAAGCGCTAAGCCCATATATTGCGACAGTTCCGGTTATTACAAGAAAAGTTATATCAATTATTCGCTCAGCCTGTGCATATCCGGCGTCAGCGAGTCTTAGTGCAAATACAGACGACACCGCCGCTGCTACTATTCCCCTTGGGGCCATCCACGATAGAAATAGCTTTTCTTTAATGTTCAGATCAGACATGAAAGTGGAGATAAATATACTAAGCGGCCTTACCACTATGATCATAAGTGCCAAGAACAAGAGTCCCTTAAAATTGAACACATAGTTAACTTCATTCACAGTAAGACGAGCGGCAAGGATAATGAATAGACTAGATATAAATAAAACTCTTAGATTCTCCTTAAACTCAATGATGTGCTTAATGCTTACCCATCTTTGGTTGGCGAGCGCAATCCCCATAATGGTTACTGAAAGAAGCCCTGCTTCAATCTGAAAAACGTTTGAGACCACAAACACGAATACTACTATCATTAGTGAAACGGGGTTTTGCAGAAAATCCGGAACCCAGTGTCTTTTAAGAATCACAATAACCAGCTTAGCTCCTGCTAAGCCTAATAAAAGTCCAATGAACAAAGTCTTAAATATACTTGTAACCACATGGGTTGTGGCCTGCTCTAAACCACCTGAGATGATCACTTCAAATACAAGCACAGCTAGTACCGCGCCTATAGGATCAATAATTATCCCTTCCCATTTTGTAATTGAGCCGACACGCCCAGATGGCCTTACATGCCTTAGAAGTGGAATGATAACAGTAGGACCTGTCACAACAAGAACAGCTCCTAGAAGAACAGATATCTCCAGGCCAAGCCCAAATATGAAATATGAAATAACAGATGTTAGCACCCAAGAGACTAGAACGCCTATTGTGACTATATTTCTTATAACCCCGGTTAGCTGCCGGACCTCAGAGAACTTTAGACTGAGCCCGCCCTCAAAAAGTATTATGGCTACCGAAACCGAGACAAGCGGCAAAAGCAGATCACCAAATATCTGATCGGGGTCAATAAAACCAGTTGCCGGGCCTGCTATAAAGCCAAAAATCAATAAAAGCAGTATAGCCGGAAGACTCACCCGCCAAGCCAGCCACTGTGCTCCGATACCAAGAACTATGATGGTCGCCAATCCAACCAATAAATGCTCAGACATTAATATTCCTCAATTATATTAGTAATAATCTCTATTTTAGTGCCTAACTAAGTTACCAGATGAGGAGTAATTTTACAGATTGCCCTAAGTAATTTAAGACATCAAAAGCTTTCACACCGTCAAATTATATAATAATAGAAGGCTATAAAGCATATATTTTGAAACATATTGTTCCCAATTCAAAATCTACGGGTACATTCAATGTAAATGACAAAGATTATGATAATCGGCAAATTTACATATAGTTAGCGAGAAACAAATGATACAAAAAGAAAATAGTGATGAAAGTCTTCATCACATAGTTATCCTTGGCGGCGGGTTTGGCGGATTGTATGCAGCTAAGAAGCTTGCGAAAGGAAAGCCTAAGGTCAAGATTACAATTGTAGACAAACGAAATTTCCATCTCTTTCAGCCTCTGTTGTATCAAGTTGCCGCTGGATGGCTCTCTCCAGGCGAGATAGCTTCCCCACTTAGAGTAATTTTTAACAGCTACGAGAATATTTTTGTAGTAAAGGCAGAAGTGACAAACATATTCC
Source organism: Thermodesulfobacteriota bacterium (assembly GCA_039028315.1). Classification (NCBI taxonomy): domain Bacteria; kingdom Pseudomonadati; phylum Thermodesulfobacteriota; species Thermodesulfobacteriota bacterium. The sequence continues at coordinate 2,328 of JBCCIH010000014.1, forward strand.
CTAAAGAGAAGAAAGTTGTATTTAGTGACGGTGAGATGAGCTATGACACACTTATTGTTGCCACTGGATCAAACCATCACTACTTTGGTCATAATGACTGGGCGAAAACGGCTCCTGGCCTTAAAACTATTGAAGATGCGCTCGCAATGAGAAGAAAAATTCTCCTGTCTTTCGAAGCTGCAGAGAGAGAAACTAATCCACAGATACAGCAGGAATGGATGACTTTTTTAATAATTGGAGCAGGACCCACAGGGGTTGAACTTGCAGGCACAATCGGCGAGCTAAGCCGCAACACTTTAAGAACTGATTTTCGTAATATAGACACAAAAAATGCTAGGATCATATTAGTTGAGGGGCTTGACCAAGTATTGCCTACATATCCTCAGGAGCTTGCTATGAAAGCTGAAGGATTTCTTAACAAACTTGGTGTCACGATTAAAACAGATACTATGGTTACAGAAATTAACGGTGACGAGGCAATAATAAGCAGAAACGGCTCAAGCGAGGTAATTCAATCTAAAACTATTCTCTGGACAGCAGGGGTTAAGGCGTCTGTATTGGGTAAAGCATTAGCTGAAAACTCTGACGCTGAGCTTGACCGAAGCGGAAGAGTAATTGTGAACACATACCTTAATGTTCCTGGACACGAAGATCTATTTGTAATTGGAGATCTAGCTCATTTTGGTAGGAACCCACTGCCGGGGGTAGCTCCAGTTGCAATGCAGGAAGGAAAGTACGTAGCAGAACTTATCTTAAAGAGATTAAACAATAAAGAGACTAAGCCGTTTGAGTATGTGGATAAGGGCAGCCTTGCGATTATTGGAACCACATCAGCAGTTGCTGAGATCGGGTCGCTAAAATTATCAGGATTTATTGCGTGGCTAATTTGGGCGTTTGTTCATATCAGATATTTAATTGAATTCGACAGCAAAGTAGTGGTACTTTTCAGATGGGCGTGGAACTATTTTACAAGGCAAAGGGGTGTGAGGCTGATCACGGGTGAGGATCCGTTTCCTTTGGTCAATTCGGGCAAAAAAGAATAGTCACGTTAGCTATTTAGTTGACTTTGGCAAGTGCTATCGGTAGTGTATATATATGATCGGTGGATTAGGAATTTGGGAATTACTAATAATTTTGGGCATTTTGCTCTTGATTTTCGGCCCTAGCAGACTTGGAGACCTTGGATCCTCTTTGGGAAAAGGGATTAAGGGGTTTAGAAAATCAATGAAGGATGACGAGATTGATGTAACTCCTGACAAAGACAGCTCAAAGAGAATTGAAGATACGGATCTAGACAAATCACAGTCATCTGAACACAAAGAAAACGTTCAGTAACCTTTCGGCAAATCCCAACTCATATTTTTGATTTTATAATGAATTATAGAAGTGGAGTTTTATCTAAGACCACTCGCCCATATACTTATTCTCAAAAGGCGATTTCCCAAGTCTTATATGTTCTTCAAATTCGTCTCGGAATTTTTTCACAATGGACTCAACCGGCATCGCACATCCGTCAGCAAGAGCACATATTGTTGTGCCTCTCATTTGTGAGCAAGCGTCTAAAAGAGTATCTATGTATTCCATTCTTCCCCTACCCTGATCAATCATGGTAAGCATCTTCTCAAGCCACCAAGTGCCCTCTCTGCATTGAACACATTGGCCGCAGGATTCGTCCCTGTAGAAATGTGCCAAGTTCTGAGCAACCTTTACCATGGAAGTGTTCTCATCCATAACTGTAACGCCGGCAGTACCGAGCATTGAGCCAACTGCCGCAAGAGAATCAAAGTCAAGCGTTATATCAAGCTCGTCCCCTGTCAAAAGAGGAGCTGAAGATCCGCCGGGAGAAATAGCTTTAACCTTTCTTCCATTTGGGACTCCTCCGCCGTACTCTTCTATCAAATCCCTAGCTGTAATTCCGAGCGGAATTTCGTATAAGCCGGGCTTGTTTACATCCCCGCAAAGCCCGTAGATTTTTGTGCCGGTATTTTTTGGAATACCAATTGATGAGAACCACTCGTGGCCGCGGTTTATTATATGGGGCACTACAGCAAGCGTCTCAACATTGTTTATAATTGTGGGACATCCGAAAAGACCAATCTGAGCGGGGAAAGGAGGCTTTGGTCTGGGCTCTCCGTTTTTACCCTCGATTGATTCTAAAAGGCCTGTTTCCTCACCGCAGATATATGCGCCGGCTCCTCTGAACAAAACAATATCCAGATCAAATCCTGAGTTTAGAATGTTTTTTCCCAGATAGCCCTTATCGTAAGCTTCTTTAATGGCACCTTCTATAATGCTTGCACCGTAGGGCATCTCGCCCCTTATATAAACATAGGCTTTATGAGAATTTATCGCAAGACAGGCTATCATCATACCCTCTAGCATTTGATGAGGGTCTTGCTCTAGTATTTCTCTGTCTTTAAAACTGCCGGGCTCACTCTCGTCAGCATTGCAGCAAAGATAAATTGGTTTTTTTGAATCTCTTTGAATAAAACTCCATTTAACTCCAGTTGGGAAACCTGCTCCGCCTCTTCCTCTAAGACCTGCTTTTTTTATCTCTTCTATAATTTCATCCGGTTCCATCTTAATAGCTTTTCTAAGAGCTGAATAACCGTCTCTGGAGATATAGGATTCTATGGTGTGAGAGTCTTTCACACCAACGTAATTTCGGATTATTCTGAGTTCAGGCATTTCTTCCCCTTAGCTTATTTAGATTAATATCTGGGTATACATCAATAACGTGAATATTATTTTAAATGGCTTTACCAAACCTTGGCAAGTAAATCTCAAAAATAATCTAAAATTTCTCTTAGAAATCCTCCACAACATACTTCGCGAATGCCATAGAGGAAGTAAATGCTGGGGAAATAGCATTTAAGATATGAGTTGAGTCCCCATCTTTTATCACTATAAAATCCATGACCATTTCTTTAGTGTTCCAGTCAACCAGCTGTGGCCTTATGCCAACTTTAGAGCTGTCTTGGATATCTTCTATTTTTAGCTCGGGCACCAATTTTTTAGCTTCTTCGAACATGTATCTCTTAAAATATTTCATTGTTTCATTTTGCGCGGCTGATCTAAACCCCGGATTGGTAAAAAAAAGAACCGCATCTCTGGCAAGAATTGATATAGACTCAGCAGATAAGTTGTCAAAAATTCCGTATTCCTCTCTGCCAAACGCAGGTATTGCTGTTGGGCCAATGTACACATCCCCGTCATAGCCCCTTGTAAAATGCACTCCTAAAAAAGGATTTCTAAGATCTGGCACAGGGTAAATGTTTCCTCTGACGAGAAAGTCTCTTTGTTTTGTAATCTTTTTGTATGTTCCTTTAAACGGCAGAACCTTATATTCTGTGCCTAGACCAAAAGAGTGAGCAACCTTATCAGCGAAACTCCCGGCTGCATTTATGAAATTCTCAAACTTTATTTTGTTTTGACTTGTAATGGCAACACTGCTTCCAGACAGCGCAGTATATAATTCTCCAAACTCGAAATTAACTTTCCCTGATCTTTCAAGCTCGCTTCGTAATGAGGCTAAGATCTGCTTAGGATTAAATACTGCAGTATTTGGAGAGTATAAAGCTTTCTCAGACGGCAGGGCATAAGGCTCAAATTCTAATAAATCGGCTCGCTCGATAATCTGTGATGTTGCGCCGCTTTGATCGGCTCTTCTTTTAAGCTCCAGCAAATCATCAACCCTCGAATCATCTGTAACAATAATTTTTCCGTTTTCATTTAATGAAAGTTCATTTTCCCAGCAGTACTCTCTCAGAAGACGGTTACCTTCCACGCAAAATCGTGCTTTATAAGTACCGGGGGAGTAATAAATCCCGGCGTGTAATACACCGCTGTTTCTGCCGCTGGCATGAGCGCCTAGGGTGGCTTCCTTCTCTAAGATTACAATATCGTCTACGCCTTTTGATATAAGTTCTCTGGCAATAGTAAGCCCGGTAATACCAGCTCCTATAATAAGTGTGTGGCAGCTAAGCTCCATAGAATATAAACTATCACTCTAGGAGAAAATGTGAAGCTCTCCTTAGAAGCTCTTAAGCCATTTTACTAAGGTATCAACGGTGAAATTGGGGTTTTCCATGCAGTCGTGGCGGGCATCAGGAACAAATACTAATTCTACATTTTCATGGCCAGAGTCTTTCATGATCTTAAGCAAGCTCTTTACCTCCTCTGGTCCTACTGTGTAGTCGTTCTCGCCATGTATAAAAAGAACGGGCACTTTTACATTTTGTATGATCTCATTAGTTTTTGCATTATACGCCTCTGGGCTTCTCATAAACCACCATGTGCGGTATGTAAACAGCTCTACATCACCAGGATCAAAAGTTGGTCCCCATGCCCTGTAGACAATAAATACCCTGTCATTTTGGGTGGTTACAGGATCAGGTTTTAAAACATCTTTGGCTATTTGATAGATATGATCGTATGAAGGAACGCTGTTCCATTTCTTAAGTCTCATCTCGTTTGACTTTGGAAGTGAAGAGGAACATCCCTCTAAAATAAGGCCTTTTACGTTTGGGTGTTGGTTATTTACAGAATAGTAGACGCTAATGTTGGCTCCTAAGCTCCAGCCTAAGATGAAGATATTTTTAAAGCCCTCTTTGACCAACGCATCAACTCCTGCTTCAATGTCCATTATTGATTCATCAAATATGGCACTTCCGAACATCTGACCTGTGAAAGCCATTCGTGTGTTTATTGAAAATGAGCTTATACCGTTTTCAACGAAAGCATTAGGAAGCTGACGGGGAGTGCCTCGTGCTAGAAAATGTCCAAGCACCCCATGGACTAAAAGCACAATAGGAGCTTCATATAAATCTTCTTCTCGATCAAACTCACCTGATACCAACAGTGCGTTTATAACGAAGCCGTCTTCGGCTGCAAAACTTAATAGTCGTCTTTGTCTGGAGACCATGTTCTAAGTAGCGCCTGAGTTTTAGTCTTTAAATCTTCTGTCCAGCCATCTTACAATAATATCGCCAAGCTCTTCTTCTTTATCTTCAAACTTGTGACCGGCATTGACATAAAATGCTGATACGTCTTTGTTGCCGGCATCTAGAGCAACTTGGGCAAGGTCATGTGTTTCTTCGGGTTTTACAATTTCATCATACCAGCCTTGAATGAGAAGGATTGGAACCTTTATCTCTTCAATCTGCTTATACCCCATAGCGGTATGAGCCTCTGGACCGGCAAGATACCACCAAGTGCGGTAAGTATATATTTCTGTGTGCTCGGGACGATAGGAATCCCCTCTTGCTTTGTAGATTAGTATTGTGCGGTCATGGCCTGTGCCTTCTCTGCCGGGCTTGATTATTTCCTTAGCTTCTTCAAAAACTTCGTCATATGAAGGCTCACTTCCGAGCCGGTTCCATCTTCGCCTGATCGAATCCGGCATTGAATAAGGGGCAGCCAGAGTTATCACACCCTTTAGATTCGGAAAAGCTTTTTGATCTTTTCTAAGCGCAGCATATCTGAGCACTATGCTAGTACCCAAACTGTAGCCGGAAAGAATAATATTTTTGTAGCCCCGCTCAATCAGATATTCAACCACTCTGTCTATCTGAGGTATTGTATCGTTTAGTATCCCGTATCCGAAAAACAGACCAAAATTTGCCATTCTGGTATTAATAGCAAGAGAAGAGTAGCCGCCCTCAGCTAAAATGGGCGGCAAGAATCTTTGACTACCGTCTAGAAAGTTACCAAGAAAACCGTGAACATGAATTATCGCGGTATCGTTATTTTTGTTGTCCTCTTCGAGGATAGTGCTGTTGTAGTAGAGCCCGTCTATTTTGCTCTTGCCGAAAGGTATGGAGACTAGCTCCTGCTCCATATATTTTTCTGAATCACTTTCTTTCATAGGGTATCCAATTACAAACTAGCCAAAATATGATTCTGGATCACTGATTACATTATCTGCATAGACCTTAGCTTCCATCCACTCAGAGATCTTTCCTAATTCAACTACTTGTTTAGACACTGCTGCCTGTGCAACAATAAGCTCTGATTTAGGATCCCAGATAATCTGCCAGTTGTCATCTCTAAATCCCCTAACCCAGCCGAAAGGGAATGTTCCAACATCACCCAAAATAGTAACTCCTCAAACTTTTTAGTGCTATAGATTTTATTGGAAAAATAGAAAAGCTCAATATGTTGATCTGAAATTGTGTTTTTGCAGAGGAGACCGTGCAGTCTCCCCTAGCATTAAAATCTTAAAGACATTTCGTTAATTTCTAGAATCTACTGCTGATAGTTATATGCATTTGCCTTTTGTTTTTTTATCATCTTCTTGCCCTGATCAGACTCTGGTTCGGGTGGCGCAGCCCGTAAGTCTTGAATCATAGCTTTAAGCTCTTCTTCTTGTTTAACTGTCTGCTCATTTTTATAACGGCTTTTATTCACTACTTGAATTCTTTTATATGAATCATTCAACTCTAAGAGCGCCTCCCCCGGTCTACCTTCCTCATAATCCAAAATAGCTTGATCTAGACCAAAAGCGGCATCAACTGATACTCCTCTGGCTAAGACTGCCTCGTTTAGGTTCTGATCCACAATAGATTTATCTTTTGTAACTAGATATGAAAGGGCTTTGCTAATGTTACTTTTCTGATTGTTATCTAAAAGGTCCTCATAGGAAAGATCTGCTTTTAATAATCCCTTTTCACCTATTTTGTCTGTGGGAACATTAACTTTGATTAGTATATCCCTTTGTTGGCCCGCAAACATATCTCCTAATTTTATTTTGATTTTCTCATCGGAACTAGAGGAATATGAATAGCCGTAGATCTGTTCTATGCTCACCCCGGGCTCAAGTGTAATTGTGATAGTGGGTGATTTTGCTATTGTTGTAGAAAGCTGTCCAAACTCTTTTTGAAATATTGCTGCGAGTTGGTTTGGTGATTCTATAAAGTAATAATTTCCAGCACCATATTGGGCAATGCACAAAAGCAAATTCTCGTCATAGTCTAATCCTAAGCCCATTGTAGTGATCTGTATGTTTTTCTCAGATGCGATGCTTGAAATACGCGAGAGCTCACCTATATCGGTAATGCCTTCATTTGCGAGGCCGTCAGACAATAGAATTACTCTGTTTATATAGCCGGCTCTTGATACGGACTCTAACTGACTAATACCGTAAATTAGACCTCCTGAAAGATTTGTGGAGTTAGTTGGATAAAGGGAATCCACGGCTGAAATCGCTGCGTCCTTGTTACTTAGAGGCTGAATAGGAAACAAAACCTGTACTTCAGTAGAGTATGCAATAATTGAAAGCCGATCGCTGGCCTGGAGTCTGTTTATTATTTCTTTTGCGGCCTTTTTTGCATAACTAATTTTGCCCTTATCACTCATTGAACCGCTTCTATCTATAACTATAGCTAAGTTTACGGGAGCTCTTGCAAGCATCGGAATGTCTTTTCTGCCTGTAAGTTTAATATTAACGAGTTGCTCAGTAGCAGTACCTTTTTCAACAAATGGATGGCTAATACCTACATCCCAAACAACTGTTTTTACGTCTGGGGGAACTATAAGCGGTGGCTCGGGCATCTGAGTAGCTATGGAATTTTGGCTGACACTCGTTACTACTACTAATAATAAAAGCACAAACAATACTATTCTTTTTGAGAAAAACATAATGCATCTCCTATAATGATTTGATATGCATTATTACGAACGGCAGTAATAAAAGATTTATATAAGGATTAATTAGATGGAACTGAATTAGAAGATTCCTCTTTTTTCAATCTATCCAATTCAATCTTATCTTGGATAGCCTGAATTCTTGTGTTTGCAAAATAAGACTCTTCTGGAGCAACCTGCTGCAGGTTCATATAATTGGTGATTGCTTTATCAAATTCTCCCTGCTCTTCATAACACTCGGCAAGCTCTTTATAAGACTTTTGCTGGGAGGATTTAGATTGCGGCATATTAGAATTAAGAAACGCCTCGTTTGTTCTAATAGATAAATCGCAATTAGTTTTGTTTTTCTGTGAAGCTATAATTGCCTCACCTTTTTCCCTTAGTTCAAGATCTTGATTAGAGAGGTCTGATTGAACATTACTTTGTGGTGAAACCTCACTTTTATTCTTGGCCATGACCTGAGATTTTTCATTCTTAGGTAATTGCTTTTTTTTGACCTGTTCTAGTTCTGGATTTAATTCTAGCTCTTTAGACTCCATTGGAGCCGGTACTGCAGGCGGTGGCGGAGGAATTGGTTGTAAATTCCTTGCGTCAGATTCTATGGAATGTTCCAAGATATTATCTTCTGCATAAAGCTGCTCTTCTTGTCTTAAAACTGCCCCCTCCATTTGAACATTCTCATCCGAAAATGTGGTTTGACCACCAGCGGGTTCATTTGCCTGGACAGGGGTCTTAATAGTAGAAATCTCTGGGCCAATATTAGCTGCATCATAACCGTAATAAAACCATACCGATAACGCTATGGCAGTGGTCAGAGCTGGAACTAATATGGGACGAAATCCCCATTTGTTCCAAAAAGTTTTTTGACCTAAATTGGTTTTTACTGAAGCTTCTTTAGATATGTTTTGAAGAGTCTGTGATGAAACTTCGGGCAGGGCTTGATTGTTCGCAGCCATTTTGATCAAAGTTAGTTCTTCAAACTCTTTTAAGCACTCGTCGCTGCAGCTGCTTAAATGATCTTTGATGCTGTCCTTTTGCTCTTGGCTAAGCTCGCCGCTTAGATATTCAAGTAAAAGTTCGCTGCACTCTTTACATTCCATAACTATGATGATGCTCCTTTAGCTTTATTGATTTCATCAAAATACCCTGATTCTGTAAATATTTGCCTCAGGTTCTGATATGCATATCTAAGGCGGCTTTTTACAGTTCCAAGCGGCGCTTGGGTAATATCTGAAATCTCATTAAGTGAAAGTCCCTGAATCTCTTTTAACACAAATACTTCTTTGAATTCTTCCTTTAATGAATCTAGGCCACTATCTAAGAGCTGTCCGATTTCTTTGTCATAAAGCTTATCATCTTGACCTCTCTCACTGCTACGCATCAATTCAAGGACAACCGCACCAGTTTGCTGCTCTGTAGACAAAGGCGCATCAAGAGAGCGGTGTCGTCTATGGCTCTCAGTTCGCAGATGATCAATACAGTGGTTTCGCGCTATGCTATAAAGCCAAGTCGTAAACTTCTGATTAGGATCGTAACTATTTTTTCTTTCAATCACCTTTATAAATATTTCTTGAAGAAGATCCTCTGCTTGTATTTTGTTATTGCCAGTCATCTTCATTATAAACCTCAGAACACCAGCGCTATGCCTATTAAGTAGCACATCAAAACTTCCTGCATTGCCGTTTTGAAACTTTCTCATAGCTTGTTCGTCAGAAATCTCTTTTTTCCCGATTAGTCCTAGCACGTTAGATGTCATCCAATTTGAACTCACAGATTTACTAGCTATTTATTATAAAACGCGTTTTATCTAATTATACGATCATGATCTAATAAAGATTTAAATACTACTGTTTCAGATAATAACTCAAATATTCTATAAATGATTCTTCAGTTTTATTGCATAGATAAATTTTGCTCTTAACAAAATTTTAATTGTATCGAAATTCCTATCAATTATTCTTGTCCATATAATATTAGAGCAATTAAAAAAATGAGAAAAATAATTGTATCAATCGGGATTCTAATCGTATTGTTTATTATTGTAGCAGCGCTTGCGGTCTTGAACCTCAATTTTTTTATTAACGGTAATAAAGATTATTTCTTGTCTCAAATTGAGCAATCACTCGGCAGAAAACTCCAAGTAGCTCAAATCAATACAGGTTTTAGGGACGGGCTTGGAATACGTCTTAAGAACGTCTCAATAAGTGATGATCCCAGATTCTCTGATAAAGACTTTATTAGAGCATCTGATATACAAATCAATGTGAAACTTATCCCCCTTTTGGCTAAAAAAATAAATATATCAAAGCTCATTTTAAACAAACCATTTATTACAGTTATAGAGAACAAGAATGGTGAGTACAATTTTGAAACACTCGGCAACAATAAAAAAAGCAAAGGAGACAAAAGCTCACAGAGTTCGGACAAGAAATCTCCCCTTTCACTATTTGCTTCATCAATTATTGTTCAAGAAGGCCAAATAAACTTTATCGATCAAAGAAATGAGACAAATTTGCAGCTGCAGAAAATAGATTTAGACATTAAAGATTTGGGCTTTGAGAATAAAATACCTATAAATCTTGCGGCAGCAGTATTATCAAGCGAGCAGAATCTGGATTTAGATGCAGTTATTAGCCCGATTAGCAGTGATAGTGAATTAAATGAAATACAGGCAAATGGGGAACTACATGTTTCAGAGCTAAACATTAGTACACTTAAAAAGTTTCTACCCGTTATTGACAAGCACATACCAAAAGGACTTGATCTATCAGGTCCTGTTGCTGGCAAACTTGAGTTTGCTGGGACATTAGAGTCAATTAGTTTTAATAGAATTGGCATCAGCGCAAGTGTGTTTGGCGCGAGCGTGCCAAATTTTGAACTATCAGGGAAACTAGGACCGCTCGGCAGCAAATCCGAGAATTTCTCACTAGATACGAAGTTTAGCCTTCAAAAAGCTAACATCAGTAAGCTTCGAAATTTTTCACTAATAAAGGATTCGATCCCAAACAGTTTATCTACTCAAGGCACACTTAATGTTAGCGGCAGAGTATCCGGTTCTGCGGAAGATTTAGAATTCAACCAGGTAAAAATAGATGCCACTCTAAGCCGCTTAGCTATGATCGGGAAATTCTTTAAACCCAAAGACACGCCGTTTTCAATCACAGCAAGCGGTGAAATTTCTGATTCTGTTGTCGTTATCAAAAGAGCCAATATTAATATTGATAATTTAGATCTGTCAGCAAACGGTGAAATCAATCGCGGTGTTACTAATCTGCTCAATATTTCAGTTAGCTCAAACAAAATAGACCTGGCATCTATGAGCGAGACTTTCCCATCAATAAAAGAATATAAACCTACAGGTTATCTTAAACTTGAGCCAACTAATTTGACGGGCGAATTGGGAAAAGGCCAAATCCCACAGATAAAGGGATCTTTGAACCTTGAAGATGTGAGCCTTGAGCCTGAATCTTTAGCTGAACCACTTAGAGACATCAATACGAAAATAAATTTTACGGGCAGATCTGCTGATGTTGGCCAAATGACTCTAAGGATGGGTAATTCGAAACTAAATCTAACCTCTAAAATAGACAGCTTCAGTCCTTTAGTTTTAAGCTATAAAGTCTCTTCTCCGCAACTATATTTATCTGATTTTAGTAAAGAAGAAGTTTCCACTAACAAAGCGCAAGTGTTAAGAGATTTCAAAAGTGAAGGAAAAGTATCAAATAAAAGTAATAATATTTCGGTCTTAGGAAAGCTCTCATCTTCAGAGGCTGATCTATCTGATTTTGAGCTTGAGAATCTAAATGCCAAATTCAATCTAATAGGCGAAAGCCTTAAAATTGAAGAGTTTAGCACCAAAGCCTATCAGGGCAGTATTAAAGGAAAAGCAAGTTATGGCTTTGGTAAAAATCCAGATTTTACATTAATATCAAAGGCAGTTGGGATTGATTTAACAAGCTTTTTAAGCTCTTCGGACAATAAGATTGAGGGCAAAGCTAACCTTGATATAAATATTTTTGGAAGCGGTAAGGATTGGACAAAAATAAAGAACACACTAAAAGGCACTGCAAAAGCTGAGATAGTAAATGGAGCTGTTTTGGATATAAATATCGCAGATCAAGTGCTAAAAGGTATTACAGGCATTGAGGGACTTACTTTCTTAGTATCCGAGCAAACAAAAGAAAAATATCCCCAAGTTTTTACTGCCCAAGACACAGAGTTTGATGAATTTAAATCCTCATTTATCATTGAAAAAGGCAAGATGGAGACAACTAATTTAAGAATTAGTTCAAAAGATTATACTATCACCGGCAAAGGTTGGATGAATCTTGATGGAAAAATCGATTTAAAATCTCTACTAACATTATCTGAGCAACTCTCTTTAGACTTAGAAACTGACATTCCTGATTTACGCTTAATAACAAATGATAATAATAGAGTTGAGATACCCTACGTCATTGCCGGCGTGCTGCCTAATGCAAAGGCTAAACCAGATGTCTCATATCTATCTAAACTGATCCAAAGGGCTGGAATCAGAAAAGTGCTGGACGGATTAACATCCGGTTCTGATGAGAGCGCACAAAATGAAAATCCGCCGGATACAGATCAGCCGCCAAAAAAAGAGGAAAAAAGACTTGATGAAAAATTATTTGATGAACTAAAGGATCTTTTTTAGTAATTTGAGTATCATAAACTACATCTAATCTTTAAGGAGGATCAGAAATGAAAAGAGTTTTCTCTATAATAGTGCTAAGTACAGCTTTAATACTACCTTTGACGCTATTTTCCAGTGCGCAGCTGGATGAGTCTTATGAAGCTCACGGCGGGCTTGAGACTTTCCAGAAATACGGCGGACTTGAGTATGATCAGCAGATGGTAATAAGTGGTGTTATTAATGTCTCAGATAATCAAGTTTTTGATTTAAAATCCCGTAAGGCTCTTATCACAAGTGATAAATATACAGTCGGTTTTGACGGTAACGAGGCTTGGATAACACCAAATGTGCAAGCACTTGGTATACCTCCCAGGTTCTATGCACTTACACCATTTTATTTCTTTGGGCTTCCTTTCTTGTTTGCGGATCCAGGAGTTAATATTGAATCGCTTGGAACTAAAGAGCTCAACGGAACACAGTACAATGTTATTAAAGTTACCTATGACCCTGGAATAGGCGACACCCCTGACGATGATTATGTCGTCTACCTAGATAAAGATACTAATCAGATAAAGCTAGTTCATTACATTGTCACCTACCCTCCGCTAATGCAGGGAAAGTCTGTAGATGAGTTAGAGCGTCACGCGGCAGTGTATGAAGAGTGGCAGGAAGTTGGCGGTCTTGTGGTGCCAAAAAAGCTTAGCTTTTACGAATGGTCGGATGATCAATTGGGAGATAGCGCTCGTGGTTATATGACTTTTGAAGATGTAACATTTAGCGTGCAAACTCCAGATCCTAAAATCTTTGAAATGCCAGATGGTGCTGTAGTGGATAACTCTCACAAAGCACAATAGAAAAATTTCTTTATTATGGCATAATTAAGACTCCCAAAAACGCAAATCCAAGGAGGAGTGTAATTATGGCCAGAAAAGGTTTTAGAGTAGAAAGCGATTCTATGGGGGAAATGTCCGTCCCTCAAGACGCATACTATGGAGCTCAGACCGCTAGAGCTATAGAGAATTTTCCAATCAGCGGAATCAGAAAACACAGCCTACTAGTCCAGGCTATGGGTATGATCAAGCAGGCTGCGGCAGAGTCCAACATGGAGTTAGGGCTTATCAGCAAAAAACATGGCCGGGCAATTGTTAAAGCTGCGCAAGAAGTAATTGACGGCAAGCTTGATGATCACTTTGTATTAGATGTTTTCCAGACAGGTTCTGGAACATCAACTAACATGAATACCAATGAAGTAATTGCAAATAGAGCTAACGAAATATTAGGGATTAAGAAAGGAAGTAAAACCGGTGTTCATCCAAACGATCATGTTAATTATGGTCAGTCAAGTAATGACGTTTATCCAACCGCAATACACGTATCCGCAATTCTTGCAATTGACGAGTATCTAATTCCTGGTCTTAAAAACCTACAAAAAGCGCTTTCTGCAAAAGCGCGTCAATTTGATAAGATCGTTAAAATTGGAAGAACACACTTGCAAGACGCGACCCCTGTAAGACTCGGTCAGGAATTCGGCGGCTACGCCAGTATGATTGAGCATGGTATGAAACGTGTAGAGAGAGCAAAAGATGAACTATCAGAGCTAGCAATAGGCGGTACAGCAGTTGGGACAGGTATCAACACTCACCCTAGATTCGCCAGATTGGTCGCAAAAAGATTAAGCAAGATGACCAAAGCTAAACTAAGAGAGGCAGACAATCACTTTGAGGCCCAGGGTTCTAAAGATGCCGTTGTAGATGCAAGCGGCTCGCTAAGAACCTTGGCTGTGAGCCTTATGAAGATAGCCAATGATATCAGATGGTTAGGAAGTGGTCCAAGATGCGGAATTGGAGAGATAATGATCCCTCCTGTTCAGCCTGGATCATCCATTATGCCGGGTAAAGTAAACCCGGTGATACCTGAGGCAGTTTGTCAGGTGGCAGCTCAGGTAATTGGAAATGACCTTACAATTTCTATTGGAGGTCAGTTTGGAAATTTCGAGCTAAACGTTATGATGCCGGTTAAAGGCCACAACCTACTTCAGTCAATTGAGCTTATGGCAAGAGCATCAAATGTATTCGCAGATAAATGCATTAAAGGAATTAAAGCAGATAAGAAACGCTGTGAGGAAATGATTGAACAAAGCCTTGCCATGTGCACAAGCCTTGCCCCTGTAATTGGTTATGACAACGCGGCCAAGATTGCTAAAGAGGCGTATGCTACCGGAAAAACAGTAAGGCAAGTAGCGCTTGAGCAAAAAGTGCTTCCGGCAGAGAAATTAAATGAGCTTCTTGATCCATGGTCAATGACAGAGCCCGGAACAAAAAAATAGAAAAATACTGATACTAATTAGGGGGCGCAGAAAAATGCGTTCCCTATATCTTCTCAAATGCCCTTCTAACTATTTCTTTACCACCTGTTTCAATTATGTGCCTGTGAGTCACACTGACTCTATCAAAATCCCAAGACAAAATTTTATCTGCTGACTCTCTAGCCTTTTTTCTGTCTCTTATTAGTAGTCTTACAAGTCTTGGGACGCTTGGATTTTTGTATACACCCTCCGCCCAGGCGTAGAATTTCTCTGAAAGACTATTGGTCGAGGCTACGTTAAACACAATGTCAGTGAATAATACTGTTTTACTTTTGGGATGATAAAAAACAACTTCATTAAACATTGGTATACCTTTGAATACTTCATATAGGATCTCATCTCCCAAGTTTAGGGAATCTTGCTCATCAAACTCAGCAGTGAATCTTATATCCTTTCTTTTTTTAGCTAACCCTTTGGCGCCCCAGACTTGGGCATTTGGATATTTATCTACGTAATCCACTACGTGTAAATGATGAAATTTATTAGGAGCTATTACATATTTTACTTCTCCGATTTCATTGAGATCTGACGTGAGTTGATCATTTAATTTGACTGGAGAATGCAAAAATAGCTCACCCGAATTAAGCCTTATAACACTCATTCTGCCGCCAAAATCAACTCCGGCAAATTTCTGAACAGACTCAACTGTCCAGATATCTTCATCTACTTTATGAACTTGCCATTTCATATAAGATAGTAAACAGTTAGAGCATCATTTTAGCAAGAAAATTATTTACAAAGAACTATAAATGATACGAAATATAATGTATCCTAGAGCTTCATAAAATTAGATGAAAGATCTGGTTAGGAGGACAAAAATGCTTCGCTATTCAATATTGGCAATATTAATAATTATTCTCCCACTATTTGCCTGCAGTACAGTAAAAACAGGAAAAGATATTGCAATAGATTCGCCGCTTAAAAAATCAAGAAAGAATCAGTCATTAAGTGAGGCAAGACAAGAGGTAGAAAAATCAAGAAGACAGCTTGATAATTGTCTTGAACGCTACTCAGGCGATGAGTCAAAGTGCACAAGAGAAAAAGAGAACTATGATCAGGATGTTGAAGAGTACGCCAACATTCAGGCAAGCTAAACAAACTATTAATACACAAAAACATCAAGGGTTTGAGCAATGGCAAAATATATAATGATGAGCGTTTTAACCGATGAAGGCCGCAAGACCATGAAGATGAGGCCAGAGCGGATCAAGGAAGTAAATAAAGAGATAGAGAAGATGGGTGTTGAGGTACTTACACAATATGCGGTGATAGGTCCTTATGATTTTGTAAACATTGTCGAAGCCCCTGACAACGAAACAATAACAAAAGTATCTACTGAGCTAGGTGCAAGAGGAACAGTCCAGATTATGACTCTTGCGGCAATACCAATAGCTGATTTTGAGAAACAACTGTCGAAGAAATCAAAGAAGCCCTCAAAAAAGAACTAGAACCTTAGTTGAAAATCAAAGATAAAATCAGCCTCAGCAATATCGCTTGTTGGTCCTGCCACAGGGAACTGCACGGCAAAGCCCGGGCTTATTCTTTTTCCAAATCTAATTCCCGGAGTTAAGAACAAATCTGTCTTCCTATCGATATTGTCTGACGTTAGGGTGTAGCCGTCAAACTCTAAAAATACTGTGGGAGATATTATATTTATTGGTACATTTACCCCTGCTGCAGCGCTGTAGTTAAGCCTGAATTCAAAACTATTTCCCTCAAAATTCTCAGCATTAAACATATAATCCGTAGCTAGATAGGTCTGAAGACTAAATGCATCTTTCCACATTGCGCCTGAAATATATGGAGTCACTGTAAAAGCCTGATATATGTATGTAGGCAAATCTCTTCTATAACTTGTAACGACTGATAGCCTGTCCTGACCGTCTGTGAACCCTGTTGGAATAGTAAAATCAAGCCCACCTGAGACTACATAATTAGTTGATTTTATTACAACCTGTTTAGCACCAATAGTAATGTTTGAGAATTCATATCCGTTTCTGGCAGGTTCAACATTATTCACACCGCCGTATGGGGCGTCTATATACAGCCCGAAAAAACCGCTCTCTGAAGGCAGGTCAAGTCTTATAGAGTAGAAAAATAATTGATCCCCAAAGTCTTTATCAAGCGCGACTACTTCCAGATCGGCCATGACTCTACCAAGTGGTAACGGCGGTTCAAAAAATAGCGGGTAGCTAAGATCAAGAGCTCTATCCTTGGTGGCTCCAATTGTGAAGGGTCCTTTAAATTCGAATGTTCCGGCAACCGGGTTTATGATTCCTATCTGACGGTCTTTTACAAAAAGCCGCATTGGATTAGTTACATAAGCACCAATAGTGGCCGCAGTGTTGTTTTGTTCTATTAGCCACTCTGATAGCTCCTCCATAACCATTCCAACAGGGACA
>JBCCIH010000015.1 GCA_039028315.1 Thermodesulfobacteriota bacterium
ATCTTCTTAACTTCTCTTATTTCCTTAATAAGATTATCTATAGACTGTTTATAAATGCCCGGCATAGATTTAACTTCGACTCTTTTGTTCTTGCCCGGCATTACGAACATAGGGTATATGAAATCATCTATGCTCAGAGTTGTCTCGGCAACAAGCTCTCTTATGCCCTTAGACCTTCTTAGTCTTCTTGGTCTGTATGATGGGAAATACATGGGCAGTAGTTTAATATCTTATCTCTAAGTAAGCAATATGCTTTGATGTTTGCATGCAATAGTATAATATTTACATTCTTTAAAATTGGTAACAAACATGGAACAGGACAACAAAAGCCTAGATTTTATAAGAACTATCATTACGGATGATATAGCCAATAAGAAGAATGAGGGAAGGGTGGCTACAAGATTCCCACCAGAGCCAAACGGCTATCTTCACATTGGACACGCTAAATCTATATGTCTTAACTTTGGAGCGGCCAAGGAATTCGGCGGCACCTGCAATTTAAGATTTGATGATACCAATCCCACTAAAGAAGAGACAGAGTATGTTGAATCCATTATGGATGATGTTAAGTGGCTTGGTTTTAAGTGGAACGAGCTCTTCTATGCCTCTGACTATTTTGATCAGCTTTATGGCTATGCAGTTCAGCTTGTAAAAGATGGAAAAGCATATGTGGACAGTCTAGCCGCAGATCAAATAAGAGAATACAGAGGCACACTAAGTGAACCGGGAAAAGAAAGTCCGTTTAGGGGCCGCACTGTTGAAGAGAACTTAGAACTATTTGAAAAGATGAAAAAGGGCGACTTTAATGAGGGCGATCATGTGCTTAGAGCAAAAATTGATATGGGTTCAGACAATATAAACATGAGAGACCCAATTATGTATAGGGTTCTTAAACAGTCTCACCATAGAACCGGTGAGAAATGGTCCATATATCCTATGTATGATTTTGCCCATGGACAGTCTGACTCAATCGAGCGAATAACTCACTCACTTTGCACTCTTGAGTTTGAAGATCACCGTCCTTTGTATGACTGGTTTATAGATAACTTGGACATATATGCTCCCCGGCAGATCGAGTTTGCAAGACTAAATCTTACTTACACCGTACTTAGCAAAAGGAAACTCATGCAGCTAGTAAGTGATGGCCACGTCGAGGGCTGGGATGACCCCAGAATGCCTACAATATCAGGACTAAGAAGAAGAGGCTATACACCTGCATCTATAAGAAACTTCTGTGAGACCATTGGTGTTACTAAACATGACAGCATAATAGATGTAGCTCTTTTAGAGCATAGCTTGAGAGATGATTTAAATAAAAATGCGCTAAGGGTTATGGGAGTGCTAAACCCACTAAAAATTGTAATAACCAATTATCCTGAAGATCAGTCAGAAGAGCTTGATGCTGTAAACAATCCAGAAGATGAGAGCGCAGGAAAAAGAAAGGTACCGTTTTCCCGCGAGCTGTTTATTGAAAAAGATGATTTTATGGAAGATCCGCCGAAGAAATTCTACAGGCTTGCTCCAGGAAGAGAAGTAAGGTTCAGATATGCATATTTTATAACCTGCACTGATGTTATTAAGGATGAAAACGGTGAGATAGTTGAGCTTCATTGCACATATGATAAAGAGACCAAAGGCGGCAATGCCCCTGACGGCAGAAAAGTGAAAGCCACTATTCACTGGGTATCTGCCAAGCATGCAATCAAAAGAGAAGTGAGGCTATACGACAGACTATTCACTGTGCCTGACCCAGAGCACAACAAAGAAGCAAAGGACTTTATCGAACTGCTAAACCCGGATTCTCGAAAAGTTCTTAAAGACTGTTATCTGGAGCCGAGTCTTTCGGATGCACAGCCAGGTATAAATTATCAGTTTGAAAGAATTGGATATTTTATCGCTGATTCTAAGTTGTCCGATAAAGGTGAGAGGGTTTTCAATCGAACCGTAACACTAAGAGATACATGGGCCAAGATGAAAGCAAAATAGTTTATGCGCCTTGCTGAAGCCCGGCACGCTCAATCTTTACGCCATTTAAATAAATATTATCTTCACCATCTACTGCCAAAGTGCCGCTGGCAATTAGCTTATGGACGGCATAAGGAAAAATTGTCCATTCTGCCTGTTCTCTAATTTTTTCATTCAATGCATCTTTGTCAGATTCGCTATAACCTTCAAGGAATATTGGTTTGGACTGAAGAATCGAAGGGCCAAAACGCTCATTTTCTCTTTGGAGATATACAGTTGCTTTAATTGACCGCTCCCCAGCTCTAAGTGCCTGAACTGAAGCATCAACTCCTTTGACTAAATATTCTTTAGTAATATCACCAGGGTAGAGATTTATTACTTTGTTTCTATATCTATTTAGAAACAAAGAGCTCAAACGTCTTCTATATCCGGCCAGAACTATCAAGTCCGGGCGACACATAGATTCTACTAAAGAGATAACAGCCGCATCATAGTAGCTACGAGCCTTCTCATCATTTGGGTCTTTTCCTATTAACTCAAAAAACTTCTTTGAACTTAAGTCTGCTACTAAGACCCCGTATTCCTCTGCAATCTGTGCACCTTTGCAGCCGGGGACATTTGTGAATACGAGATCAATCCTGCCGAAGTGGTTATCGCCCATTTTTTCGAGCCTTTTTTGCTCTTCGTAAATAGCAATAAAATTTGTCCCCGAGCCCGACAAAAACACTGCAACACTCATCGGCTTACTAGCTGGTTTGTAGATTAACTCTACTTCAGGTTTATTCATATCAGCATCTATCCATCAGAAATCATTTGCAATATTAATAGGTTCAGGGAAATTATATCACTATGAGTAACCCAGTTCAAAGACTGCTTACAGCAATAATTGCCGTGCCTATCATGTATGTTATTTTTTTGATAGGTGGGCTTTTATACCTTCTTTTTTTCCTAGCTATTATTCTGGTAGGCCAGCTTGAATATCAAAAACTACTTGAATCAAAGAGTCTTCCGAATGAAAAAATCCTTGGAATTATATCATCTCTTCTTTTGGGACTGTCCGCGTATCTGGGCTACTACTACTTTACTTTCTGCTTTACAGTTGTTGTATTAGTAATACTAATATTAGACCTAAGAAAAGGTGATTTTAGTCAGACAGTAACCAATATAGGTGCCACTCTCTTTGGAGTTATCTATTTAGGTTGGCTCCTGGGGCACGCTGTGCTGCTGCGCAATATTAATCAGTATGAGAATATAAGAGAATTCTCGCTTAATACGCTCGGTCTAGTTGATCCAGGCTTTTTCTTAGTCGTATTTGCAGTAGCATGCACTTTTTTAAACGATACCGGCGCCTACTATACTGGGAAAATGATCGGCAAGCGCAAACTGGCGCCTAAGATAAGCCCAGGCAAAACAATAGAAGGAACAATTGGCGGTATAGTGGTATGCATACTCACGGGCCTAGTTGTAAATTATCTATTTGGAAGTCCTCTAAGCTCTGATTGGACCATAGCCTTTGCGCTCATAGTAGCCATTGCTGCAATACTTGGCGACTTAGTAGAATCGTCAATTAAACGAGGCGCTGGGATTAAAGATTCAGGTGATATTGTTCCTGGACACGGCGGGGTCCTAGATCGCTTTGACAGTCTTATTTTTGTATTTCCAGTCTCATATTACTTTATTATTATTTACTACAGTATTCATGGCGTTTTATAGAATAATTTTTTAATGTTCTGGGATAATTGACTGTAATAAACGTTCTATGTTAATCTGACTTCTAAACTATGTTAGAGGGTGAATATCACATATTGAATCAAATAAATCGGCGCACCTATAATGACTAATCCCCACTCACATATTAATACTCCCTCTCTTGAAAGTATTAAAGAGGATGGATCCACTCTTAGACTTAAGATAAAAGGCTCTTTAAATGCCTTTACTACTGCTAGTATCTGGAAAGAAAGCATATCTGAACTCAAGAAATCCACTCCGCGCATGCTCATTTTAGACGGCTCTGAGATAGATTACTGCGACGCTTCAGGCATTGCGTACATAACAGATCTTCGGATCCGACAGGATGAGTCAGGAGGGAGTTACAAAGTCCAGGGACTTTCAGAAGACATAGAGAAACTCTATAAACTTTTTGATCCAAAAGACTTTGAACAACCGCAAGATGAAGATGCCGAGATTAAAGAAAATGAAGTAGAAAAAGCCGGAAGGTTTGGATACGCCGCCTGGGAAGAAATAAAGATCAACATTATATTCACAGGACGAGTTACAGTAGCCCTTATAAAGGCTATTTTAAATCCTGCAAAAATAAGATGGAGAGACGTATTTGTAACTGCTGAAAAATTTGGCGCCAACGCACTTTTTATAATAGCCTTAGTAAATTTCCTGGTCGGGCTCGTTATCGCGTTTCAGTCTGCCATACCTATGAAAACTTATGGAGCTCAGATATTCGTAGCAGACCTTTTAGTTATTGCTTACTTTAAAGAACTTGGACCACTCATGACAGCATTTGTAGTAAACGGCAGAAGCGGCTCAGCATTTGCTGCAGAGCTTGGCACTATGAAAGTAAATGAAGAGCTCGACGCTCTTGATACAATGGGACTTGATCCTGTTCCTTTTTTAGTTGTTCCTAAGGTGATTGCATCTATATTTATGCTTCCGCTACTTACTGTGTTTGGAAACCTATTCGGACTCATAGGCGGAATGGTAGTTATGTTTTCGCTAGGGTTTACATTTCAAACCTACTTAAATCAACTAACGACTGCGGCTACATATGGAATGCTTATTGCCGGTCTGTTTAAGACACTATTCTTTGCAGTGATAATTGCCGGGGTAGGTTGCCTTGCGGGAATGAGAGCTTCTAAAGGGCCTTCTGCTGTTGGAGACGCTGCAACTAAAGCAGTTGTGGCAGGAATTGTGCTAATGATAGTTGTAGACGGCATATTTGGGGTTATTTACTACATTTTGGGAGTATAAAATGGCAGAGACTATAATAAACGTTACAAATTTTACTGCTGCTTACGGTGATAATGTCATCATAGATGATATAAGCTTTGATGTTCTTAAAGGCGAGAAGTTCGTTATTCTAGGAGGCTCGGGCTGCGGCAAAACAACACTTTTAAAACATTTAATTGGGCTTTACCGTCCAAAAAAGGGAAATATTCTAATAGAAGGCGCTAACATCGCTACTGCAGAGGGAAATGAGAGGATAGAGATACTAAAAAACATCGGCGTTGCATATCAGCTAGGCGCTCTATTTGGATCAATGAGCGTTATAGAAAACGTAATGCTGCCGCTTGAGCAGTACACAGAGCTTAGCAAAGAATCTAGAGAGCTAATTGCAAAAATGAAGCTTAACTTAGTTGGCCTTGGAGGCTCAGAGGATAAAAGTCCATCAGAGCTTAGCGGAGGCATGATAAAAAGAGCTGCGCTTGCAAGGGCAATGGCTCTTGATCCTGATATTTTATTTCTAGATGAGCCCTCCGCAGGACTTGATCCGATTACATCCGCGGAGCTGGATGAGCTAATAAATCAGCTCGCAAAAAGCCTTGGTGTAACTTTTGTAATTGTAACTCATGAACTAAACAGTATTTACAATATCGCTGATAGGGTTATTATGCTAGATAAGAGTATTAAAGGAATAATTGCGGAAGGTAAGCCTGATTACTTAAGAGATAACTCTGATATACCGGTAGTACAGAAATTTTTTAAACGTCAAACGGATGAACAGTTAGGAATATAAACAGAAGATAACGGATAAAATTATGGGCCAGAAACCTAACTTTTTTAAAATTGGACTCTTTGTAATACTAGGATCATTGGTACTTGCAACAGCCATAATAGTATTTGGTGCAGGCAAGTTCTTTGAAGAGAAATATATAGTCGAAACATACTTTGACCAGTCCGTTCAGGGACTCGAAGTAGGTGCAGCGCTTAAGTTCCAGGGAGTACAGGTCGGTAATATTAGCGAGATAGGATTTGTTTTCCAGGAATATGATACAGATTACCAATATGTGATCGTCAGAGCACAAATCTATCCTAACCGAGGCCGCCACAAAGGTAAGCCTAAGATGTTTATTGACGACACTGATAGACAAAGAGGGCTTGATAAAATGATTG
The DNA here is from genome assembly GCA_039028315.1 of Thermodesulfobacteriota bacterium. Classification (NCBI taxonomy): domain Bacteria; kingdom Pseudomonadati; phylum Thermodesulfobacteriota; species Thermodesulfobacteriota bacterium. Next base: position 6,091 of record JBCCIH010000015.1, read on the forward strand.
AAAAGGGGCTTAGGCTTCAGCTAGCCTCTCAGGGTGTAACGGGAATCGCATTTTTAAATGCTGTGTATCTAGACCCTGAGCTTTACCCGCCGCTAAATATTGATTGGGTGCCGGCACATCCATATATTCCATCTGCCCCAGGAACAATTGAGCAAATAACCCAGACTATTGAAAAACTAACTAAAACAATTGAGAGCATTGATTTTAAGGAAATTTCAGACGACGTGGAAAATCTTGTGGTCACTCTGAATATGGCTGTTAAACAGGCCGATATTCCTCAGGTTAGTAAAGATTTCCAGCATCTTCTTAAATCTCTTGATAAAGCTGTAACCAATACAGATAAAATTATTCAAAGTAAGGACCTTAAACAAACGCTGGCTAATATATCTCAAACTACGGAAGAGCTGAAAGCTACTTTGAGACGTACTGACCGCCTTATTCAAAATAGAGAACACAATGTAGAGACTATTCTGCAAAACGTTGAACGTATATCAGAAGACGTAAGGGAGTTTATGGTAACGGTAAGAAGATATCCTTCTTGGGTACTTTTCGGCGAGCCGCCGCCTCACTTAGGGCATGATGAAAACAAGGAGGACAATCAGAAATAATGAAAATTAAATCAGTATTATATATATGCTCCTTTCTACTATTAGCTCTTAGCATTGGATGTCCTAGTATTGATAAACCTTATCCGGAGCGTACTTTCTACCTCTTTGATGTCACTCCAAGCTCAAAAAACTCAAACCCGATTCAAGGAGCCAGTATAGCTGTAAATAGATTCAGCATATCCCCTAGTGCTGATGGGAGAGAGTTTATTTACAGAACAACTGAACTAGAGTTCAAAACTGATTTTTACAACCAATTTTTTAGACCACCGGACAATTTGTTAACTGAGACCACAAGACAGTGGATCAATCAGTCAGGAGTTTCTCAAGATGTCCTTAGTCCGGCTAGCAGAGCTGTGCCTGAATTTATTATTGAAGGCAACGTAGTTGAACTTTACGGTGATTACAGAAATGAATCCGCAGCCAAAGCTATTATAAGAATCCAGATGTTCCTACTTCAAAACCAGCCCGATGGCACAGAGCCCAAGATACTATTGGCCAAAACTTATAACTCAGAGCAGCCAATTGGAGCAGCTTCTCCAACTGCCCTTATGGACGGATATAATCGCGCTCTTGAGGATATACTTGGTGAATTCGCCAAAGACCTTAGCTATCATATAAGACAGGCTCAGAAGTCATCAACCAAATCTGATTCCTAATTTTTAAAGCATTTTTATTAAGAGGAGCAATATGAGAGCAATATTAGTAATAATTTTAGTGTTATTAATAGCTGTAGTACTAGCGCCTTTTTGGTTCGGCCAAAAAGCTGAAGACGAATATAACAAACTCTTAGACACTGTCTCGGAAGTACAAGGCCTGGAAATTACCAGCAGGAGTTACAACAAAGGGTGGCTTAAATCATCGGCGCAAGTGTCTTATCAAGTTGAATACGGTAGTGATGAAAGCATAAAAGTTCTGGCAGATGATACAATATATCACGGCCCTATACCGATAGGACTTATAGGCAAAGGAAAACTAATGTTAAAACCAGTAATGGCAGTAATAGAATCAAAGGCTGAGCTTAAAACGGACTCTACCCAAGAATATGCTGAGATAATAAACGCTCTTCCGCCTCTTAGTGCGGAAACTACTATTGATTTAAATGGATCGGGGACTTATGAAAGCAAATTTGACAGCATAGATATAACAACCAAAGACAACAGAACAATAAAATGGTCAGGACTTGATGGCCTTGGGAGTTTTACTTTAAACCCTAAAAAGGCCTCCTCGGTGTTTAATTCTTCAGAGTTTATGATCGAAGATGATAATGCAATCGTCACTATAAAAGATATTAATATGGAATCAGATTTACTATATCCAACCTCAGATTTAAAAAATCCTTTGGGCAATATAAATATAAATTTTGGAGAACTTAGCTCTGAGGGGAAAAACGATGAAGGACCAAATAAAGTAGTTCTTAACAATTTTGAGATTAATGCCTCTACAGATCAAGAGGCGCAGCTTCTAAATCATAGTCACAGTGTTAGCTTTGATGAGCTTATAGTTACTGACACCAGCTATGGCCCGGGCGACTATGAGATGGAAATAAGGAATATAGACAAAAAGGCTATGGAAGTGTTGCAAGACGCACTTGCAGAGAATTACAGTGATATTGATAACAGTGATCAGTCAAATCAGCTTTTTTTAGCACAAGTTATGACAGTGCTGCCGGATTTACTTAAAAACTCACCTGAGATAGAGATTACAAAACTCTCAATTACAACAAATGAGGGAGAGATAAGCGGACATGCTATTATTTCAGCAGATGGTAATAGTTTAGATAATCCCGAGCTTGCTGCTAACCCAATATTCCTTTTGGCCGCTGTATCCGCCGAGGCAGATCTTAGCGTAACTAAAGCTCTTTTCGATAACCTTCTAAAGGACTATAAGATTGAAGAGATCATTGATGAGTTAAACCAAAGTGACGAAGAAATACCCGGCGCGAAGGAACTTGAAATCTTGGCAAATGATAGGGCGCAGTCAGAAATTGCAGAGTTACTCGAGGCAGACGTGCTTGTGCTTGAGAATGGAAAATATAGAATTCAAGCAAGCTACAGAGTAGGCCAGGTTAATCTTAACGGTAATATTTTGGATTTAGGATCTCTTATGAATCAGTTTTAAATTTAGACTCAAGCTCTCTATATGAGGGTGTATCAATCACATCCTCAAATTCCTTAAAATCAAGCATATCTTCAAAACCTAGCGTAGTACCGTTTTCTTTTAGGTGATTAAAACAGCTTTCAAGCGCTTTAGTTGCAGAGAACAGACCAGCAAGAGGGTATACAACAATTTTATATCCAAGCTCCTCAAGCTCTGTGGAACTAAGAAAAGGTGTTTTTCCTCCCTCTACCATATTTGCGAATAAAGGAACGTCATCACTAAAGGCTGAGGCTATCTCTTTTAGTTCTTCCTTACTCTGAGGAGCCTCTATAAATACAATATCTGCCCCAGCTTCATAGTAAGAGTTACCTCTTTTTATTGCCTCATCTAGGCCCAATGAGGCTCTTGAGTCCGTGCGTCCGATAATTATTAGCCCAGAGTCTTTTCGGGCCTCTTTAGCAGCGTGAATCTTCTCTACATGCTCAGACATTGAGATTACGCTCTTTCCATCAAAGTGACCGCACTTTTTGGGCCAATCTTGATCCTCCAGGATTATTCCTGCTCCGCCGATTTTGACCACCTCTGACACAGTGCTCATAACGTTTAGAGCGTTTCCGTATCCTGTATCAATATCTACAACTACCGGTATATCAACTGAGCTGATTATTCTGCTTACGCTCCATAGCATCTCGGTTGCGTTTAAGAAACCGAAATCAGGCTTTCCTAGCATAGAGGCCGATATCCCAAAGCCGCTTGTGAATGCTACTTTAAACCCGATTTTTTCTGTGAGTTTAACACTAAGACAGTCATGCACGCCGGGAAGCACCAATATTCCGGGCTCGGATAGGATTTCTCTTAATTTATTGCCTTTAGTCATATCTACGTATTAGGCTAACTGGAAAAATAGCTTCAGGCTATTGGACCTAATTTTGATTGAACTAGCTTACTCTTTATGATAGTTTTGAAACATGGAGTCAGGGTATATATCTGGTAATTCAGACACAAAAAAAGATATAAAGCAGAAAAAGCCCAAAACACTTGCAGAAAGAAAAGTGCCGCACGGACTTAAGAGTATTGATATAATACATCTGATCGAAGCCCTTGAAGGTATAAAGCTGGACTTTGATCACCTCTATTATTACGAGCACACAGGCCTAATTGTGCCAAGCCTCAAAAAATCACAGGGTAGGGGAGTTCCAAAGCTCTATTCTACCCAGGATTTTATTGTACTCAGGTGGCTAATATCTCTTCAAAAAAATGGCATAGCTGTAAACCGATTCAGAGACATACTTGATTTTATCAAAGAAAAAATGCCGGATGTTCTCAATACCCCCCAGAACTGGGAACTTATTACCGACGGCAAATCAATTAAGTTTGTTAACAAGATTACATCTAAGAGCTTTGAGCTTGCAAAGGATACTAGTCAGTATCTTTTCTCTTTCCCGGAAAGTTAGAAATTTATTTAGTAATCGATAGAGTAGCCCGCTCTGCTTTCGAGCCTTCAGATACAACATCTGGAATGGAGGTAAAGGATATGCGAAGAGGGGCCGACTCTGATGCCTCGTGCATTGAGCCGAAATATATGCTGTTCATACCGTAGCGCTCGTTAATTTTATCCACTGCCAGAGCCAGCTTATCCTTTTTAAACTCATTTGAGAAAAGAGAGTAGCTTGTCTCGCCTATCGGGGTAAGTTCAGATAAAACAATGGCAGCGCTAAGAGGGGTAAGCCCTGTGGGCCGGTGTTTCCAAATCTCTGAAAAAGCATAAATCATGCTCTGGGTGTCGTGGCGCTTTCCTATTTTAAGAGTTTTTTTCCAGCTATTTTGAGCATCAAAATATTTCACCTTAATCGTTATCCTTCCGGCCAGGTACTTAAGCCTCCTAAGCCTAAAAGCGGCTTTATGTATGAGCCTAATAAATACAGCCCGCACCTTCTCTTCAGTTCTCATATCAGGCGCCATCACATGGGAGTGACCAACAGTTTTTCTCTGAGTCTCTTTAACCGGCACTTCTTCGCCGGCCAATAGAAGGCTAAGACGCTTTCCCCCTATATTACGCCAAATATCCAAGAACCTATCCCCTGATAAGGAATAAAGATCCTCTACGTTGTGGATACCGTGCTTTTGAAGACGGACCTGCATCCTGCTTCCTATTCCTGGCAGATCCCCAAGAGATAGCCCATAAAGGGCGCTTGGCAGATCGTCTTTTGTTATAACAGTAAAACCGTCTGGCTTTTGCATCCCGCTTGCAACTTTTGCTATAAAGCGGTTGGGAGCTATACCGACCGAGCAGCGAAGATACTCCCCTGCATTCTCTTTGATGGATTCCTTTACTTTATGACCTAGAGAAACCGCATTGTCATAGCGCCTATGTCTTCCCGTAAGAACACACGACATCTCATCAATTGAGTGAACGCTGTCTATAGGCAAAACTTTTCTTACAGCACTTACTATTTTGTTATGGCAATCGATGTATAGAGTTGGCCTTGCCTCTACAACATTTAGATCGCGGCAGAGCCTTTTTGCAGCACCAACACGGGTGCCGGTCTTTATTCCAAACCTCTTGGCCTCGTAGCTTGCGGCAATACAGCACGTAGTATCGGCCATCACAGGAACTACAACCGTAGGAAGTCCCCTTAGCTCAGGGCGCAGCTGCTGCTCCACTGAGGCAAAATATGAGTTCATATCGAGAAAAAGAAAATCAAGAGTTTTATCTGAGTGCTGATCCATAAATATCTTCCCCAACAAAATAATTATGGACGCTTTTTAGAACTACGCCAAGGGGGTTTTATTGCAAATATTGATAAATAGAGATTTGGGCAAAATAGGGCGTGAAAAAACTGTGAAGTATATTACTCATCTAGAAATTCAATAGACTCTTCAAACTCCTCCGCCATGCTTGGGTGGCCATGACGGTTGGCGGCTTCTATACCTTTAGCGTAAGAGTCTTTTGCTTTTTCGGTATCCCCAATTCGCATATAGCACTCAGCCATCATACGGTATACCGCACCCTCATCGTCTTTTAGCTTTAAATATTCGTTTATTTGCGCAATTGCTTGTTCGTACTGCTCAGATTTAAAGAGCTCATTTGCAAGTCCGTAGTGTCCCAAGGGATTTTCTGGATTTTTTTCTATTGCTTTTCTTAGCTGGTCGATCCTAATATTGCTCATTTATAAAGACATCTCCACATGAGATAATTTCATATGATTCTAGCATAAGATGATATTGCGACAAGGTTGTAAAAAAATTAAACCTCAGAAATATTGATTGTTTATATATATCCTGCATACTCATATGCGAGCAATTAACCTGAGATAAAACAGCTTGATAATTGGTGGATAATGTATAGAAAAATTTTAGATTTCTTATTTCAACTTATAGCCGTAAGACAGTACCTAATATTCACAGGCATGTTTTTTGTGCTAACAGCGCTGTGCCTCTACATTCTGGACGTGCAGTTAAGACCACAGGGCTGCGGAGATATGATCTCCCTTGAGTTGCTATTTACCAAAAGCGCGATGAGCGATTTCCTTGGCTCCTGCGGAGAAGACGGAGTGAGGGCGCATCTAATTCTGCTTTGGGTTGACTATATCTTTGTAATTGCTTATGTAGGTTTTATGGCAAACCTGCTGGGATCACTGCTTAGGAAAATCCACTATGAGAGAGCGCTGACATTATTCTCAATACCGATTATCGCAGGTGTCTTAGATTTTATAGAAAATACACTCTTGCTCTATCAGCTTCAAAATATTGATAAATTGAGCGGCGCTTTAGTATTTATTACCTCCATTATTGCACTTGTGAAGCTAATACTTATAGTTATTGCTATAGTTCTGATTCTTTATTTTTTATTCAGTAAGAAACCGGCACAGAGTTAAATAAGTTTTAATCTTGGCTATGCCAGTCCATGCCTCATAGAAAACTTAACTAGATCAACAAGGTTGTGAATCTCAAGTTTTTTCATGATATTGGCCCTGTGAGTCTCGACAGTTTTCACACTTATTGATAATTCCTTTGCAATTGCGCTGTTACTAAAACCATCTATTATCAAGCCAAGAACTTTTTTCTCCTTATCGCTAAGAACTTTAATTTTTTCCCCTTCCTTGTCTAGTTTTTCCAATATAACTTCGGGCGCTTGATATAGTGGGCTTTTATAAACGCGGTTATCTTCGACACACAAGATTTGGAAAAAGAGACTCTATCTGAGTGTATCTGTACAATAAATAGGGGTGGATTATGGTTTAGGAAAAAGATAATGGAAGTATTTATTACCGAGCAGTTGGCTATTAATAAAAGCTCTACAAATTTAACTCCTGCAATTCCTTCCTTCACCAGAAGAGAGCTTGAGATAATACAGCTAGTAGTAAGTGGTCAAAAGAACAGAGAAATTGGTGATAAGCTCTTTATCAGTGAAAAGACAGTAAAACATCACTTAACAAAAATATTCAGAAAGCTCAATATTAACAGGCGAGTTCAACTCAAAGGTTTAATATAGATATCGGCTCATTATTAACGTATTCGATATTCAGCAGCTATTTTATGCCAATTGTACAATAAGCTTATACGTGCTAGAATGTAGACTCCCAAGGACCAGAAAAGGGAGGATATCTATAATGAGATGTTGGAAATGGCGGCAGCTTATCTTACTTGTGTTCACAGCCGGATTAATCACTGGCTGTGCTAATCTTCAAGCAATACAGGATTTTAGTGTTGGCACTTCGGATTTTGCAAATTCATATGACAGAGTCTATCCAGGAACTTATGATACCTGTCTTACCAGCGCAGAAATCAGAAATGTAATAATAGAGCTTGGAGAAACTCCATCAAGAGCTCCTCTCACGCAGCTGGAAGACGATAAAGGAATGTGCGCCCCATATAAACCGACAACAAAGGCATTTAGCGAAAGCGCAAAGGCGCTTTATGATTATAGCCAAGCTCTTGAGCTAGTAGCCCAGCAGAATCAAAGCCCTTCATTTAGAAAAACCCCTTTTATTCCTAGATTTCAAGGCATTGATCCTAACATAGTGGACACTGTACCTGAACTTGGTAACAGCAAAAAACAGGTTGAGTTAGTAAATCAGTGGGAGCCGTATTTTAAAACTTTCTTTGCTCAAAAAACACCACAAGAAGTAATTTTGGAAACCGGTCCTTATGTAGATGCTACATTAGAGTTGTTAACAGAATTTAGCAATATTTATCAGATTCAGCTTGATGACTATGAAAGAAATATTACCGTACTTGATAGAGTGATTGAAGACACTGGCTCAAGCGATGTGATTAAAAGGACTTTTGTGATTAACAATAGCCGGGATAAAGACTCACGGCAGGAGCTTTTAAAAAACTACAACCAGGCACTTATCTCAGTTATAGAATCACAGAAACGTTTATTCCAGCGCTCAGAGCTTGACTCACCTCATTACAGTGACCCGATATTTCAGCAGGATATGCAAGAATTTCTGATCAATATCTCAAATCTCGTGCAGCAGTCGAAGCTAATTGCAGAATAGGGCAGCAAATACTATATAAGGCTTAGGGGCTATCGTCACTGTTTGTTGTATGAGATTTTATAAATAATACCCTCTAAGTCATCTGATACGTATAGCTCACCCTTTTTGCCCACAAGAATATCAACAGGCCTTCCATATTTTTTAGTCGCAGTGAGCCATCCGGCAGCAAAATCCAATGTTTCTATAGGCTTGCCATCTTTCATCTTTATCCTAACAACTTTATATCCCGTTGGAATAGAGCGGTTCCAAGATCCGTGATATGCCACAAATAAATCACCGCTATATTCTTCAGGAAACATTTCGCCTTCATAAAATGATAGACCTAGTGGAGCTGAGTGTGCTTGAATTTCAACCACTGGAGCTATCGTGCTCTGACACCTGTTAGGGTTACCATAATCAGGATCAGGAATTTTATCGCCGTAGCAATATGGCCAGCCATAATCTTTGTTTTCACTAACTATATTTACTTCATCAGGAGGAAGATTATCACCGAGCCAGTCTCTCCCATTGTCAGTTGCCCAGAGCTCACCGGTTACGGGATGCCATGCAATTCCAACAGAGTTTCTAAGCCCCCTGGCAAAAATCTCTCCATTTTTGCCGTCAGGATCAAACCTCATTATAGTTGCTCTTCTCTCGTCTTCAATACACACATTGCAAGAAGAGCCGATTGAGACGTACATTTTCCCATCAGGCCCAAAAGATACTGTTCTAGTAAAGTGCCCCTTTGTCGGCAGATCGGGGACAAGAATTTCTTTTTCACCTAAGTCATTGTTTAAACCATTATATTTAAACCTAACGATTTGATTTGTCTCACCTATATATAGGTATCCATCATGAAATGCGATTCCATGTGGGCGTTTTAGTCCTTTAGCAACAACTTTATTGCTTATAACTGTGCCGTTCTTCTCTGAAAGTGCTACAACAGTGCCTTCCCCAATAATTGTTACAAACAGTCCTTGGTCCGGACTAAGTGCCATAAACCTGGGCGAGCCTAAATCTTTAGCATATTCCTCAATAACAAATCCTTCGGGCACAGTTATTTTATCAGCAGAAGCTAGTGATATACTGGGGATAAAGATTGAACAAAATAGTAATATTAAGCACAGTGAGTTCTTATTAGTCATAGAAAATATTTTAGCTGGGAAATATTAGAATTTATACAAAAAAATACTAGATAAGAAGGTCTTTATCTTTCTCAGATTCAGCATCCAGATTAAAAAGCAGGTCATTCTCGAGCAAATTCTCTGTAGTGCTGTCAAAAGTAGTTAAAACTCTGGCGTTATCGAAATTAAAAGTCTTTATAAACTCTTTTATAATCGATTCCTCAATATCTTCAACCGCTACTTCATCCCTACCTAGCCAGCCGGATACTGAAGTCATTTTTACATCAGGGATACCGCATGGAACAATCATATCAAAATAAGAGAGATCTGTATTTACGTTCAGGGCAAATCCATGATAGGTAATCCATCTTTTAACTCCTACGCCTATTGATGCGATCTTATGCCCATCAACCCACACGCCCGTTAGACCTTCAATTCGGTTAGCCTCTATTTCATATCCTGCGAGTACTGAAACAATAAACTCCTCAAGACCCCTTAAATACTTATGAAGATCACGGCCCTTAGAGTTTAAGTCCAATATTGGGTAGCCAACAACCTGACCCGGACCATGAAAGGTAATATCTCCGCCTCTACTTATCTCTTCAAAGTGTATGCCCCTCTCTGAAAGATACTTCTCATTGATTAAAAGATGTCCTTTATCGCCTTTGCGTCCTATGGTGAAAGTTGGCGGGTGCTCAAGTAATAAAAGGGTATCACCTATTTCCCCATTTTTTCTTTTCTCGATAAGCCGCATTTGAAGATCAAGTGCATCTTTATATGCTACCAAACCGATTTTATAAACATTTAGGGTATTCATAGATAAAATTCCAGCAAATTATGAATTTCTAGCACGGCCCATTGCGGCCAGTGCTGCCTCCATTACTGCCTCAGAGAGAGTAGGGTGAGCATGAGAAGTTATAGCAATTTCAAGCGGAGTGGATTCTAAGGTTCTCGCAACTCCTATCTCGGCTATAAGCTCTGTTGCACCATGTCCAATTATATGTGTGCCAAGTATTTCTCCTGTTCTCTTATCTGAAATCATTTTTACAAAACCATCTGTTTCGCCTGTACCAACGGCTTTTCCAACCGCTCTAAATGGAAATTTGCCCACGCTATATTCGTAACCAAGCTCCTGCACCTGCTCTTCTGTATAGCCTATATTTGCAACCTCGGGCTGACAGTAAACACAACCAGGAATATTGTTGTAATGAACCTTGCTATCAAGGCCTGCCATCATTTCCACTGCTGCAACTCCTTCCTCTGACGCTTTATGAGCCAGGAGTGGGGGTCCAATAATATCCCCTATTGCATAAACTCCGTCACAAGTGGTCATATATTGATCATCAGTCTTTATAAACCCTCTTTCATCAAGCTCAATATTTAATTCACTAAGCCCTATATCTCCGCCTTTTTTGTAAAAACTAAGTGAAGTAGGAGCATCATTTGCAACTGGTCTTCTACCAACAGCAACAAGCACCATTGAAGCGGTTATTTTGGTCTCAGCTTGGTCTGAAACATTTTCAAGTATTACATCAACAGTTTTCTTTTTCTTATTGATATCTTTGAATTTTGTGCCGGTAAGAATAGTCATACCACTCTTTTTAAATAGCCTCTGAAGCTCCATTGCAATTTCTTTGTCAGCACCCGGAATTATGGTGTCCATCATTTCAACGATTGTCACTTTACTGCCGAATGAATTGTAAACATATGCGAACTCAGCCCCTATATAACCTCCGCCAATCACCACAACTGATTCTGGCACGTCACGGTGAAATATTGCCTCATCACTAGTCATTACCAGCTTTCCGTCAATTTCTAGTCCAGGAAGTGTGACAGGAACAGAGCCTGTAGCTATCATTATTTTATCCGTGTCTATTTCAACCTGACCAGAATCACTTGTAACTCCAACCTTGTTTTTAGAAATTAATTTACCTACTCCGTTAAAAAGGGTTATTTTATTCTTTTTAAATAGATACTCTACACCCTTATTAAGTGTAGATGAGGCTTTTCTACTCTTATCTATAACTTTAGAGAAATCATAAGAAAGTCCTTTATGTTGTATACCAAACTCCTCTGAATGATTGAAATATTGGTACACCTCTGCGCACTTTAATATTGACTTAGATGGAATACAGCCCCAATTAAGACATACTCCGCCGGGTTTATCTCTTTCTATAACAGCTACCTTCATTCCTAACTGCGCGGCTCTTATTGCCCCAACGTATCCACCAGGTCCTGATCCAATTACTGTAAGGTCAAATTTTTCCATGGATGTGTATTATATATTCAATAACACCGCGGTCAATCTTTTTGGCTTGAAATTTGCAAATATTCTTATCGTCATGAATCCAATCTCCTAGAGCAATATCAAAAATAAGGTAATATGTATTATATGTTAAGAAAATTGACTATAAACTCTAGACTGCTGTAAAATTTGATAAAAATGAATAAAACACCCGAAAAGAAACAAAATAAGAAGATTGAACAAGAGCTTGAAAACAAAGAGTGGATAGAATCGCTAGACTACGTACTTGATAGTTCTGGTGAGGAGCGAGCCGCTAAGCTTATAAAAAAATTACAAATCCATGCCCAAAAAAGAGGCGTAAAGCTGCCGTTTACAGCAAATACTCCTTACATAAATACAATTCCAGTTGAAAAGCAGCCTAAGTATCCTGGCGATCCTGAAATCGAATGGAGGATAAGAAGCCTTATACGCTGGAACGCTATGGCTATGGTTGTAAGAGCCAATAGACTAGAAGAAGGAATTGGAGGCCATATTTCCACTTTCGCCTCAGCAGCGGCCCTATATGAAGTAGCATTCAATCATTTCTTAAGAGGCAGAAACGAGAACCACGAGGGTGATATAGTCTATTTTCAGGGACACGCTGCCCCAGGCATTTATGCAAGAGCATTTCTGGAAGGAAGACTCAGCATTGAAGACCTGCAAAATTTCAGACGGGACCTAGTTCCCCAAGGCGGTCTTAGTTCATATCCGCACCCTTGGCTTATGCCTGAGTTCTGGCAGTTCCCCACTGTCTCAATGGGCCTTAGCCCGATTATGGCTATTTATCAGGCAAGATTTAACCGCTACCTTGAAGACCGTGGGCTTAAAAAACACTCTGACGCAAGAGTATGGGCGTTTTTAGGAGACGGTGAGACAGATGAGCCAGAGACCCTTGGAGCTATTACTCTGGCCTCTAGGGAGCATCTGGACAATTTAATATTTGTGGTTAACTGCAACCTTCAGAGGTTAGATGGCCCGGTTAGAGGCAATGGCAAAATTATCCAAGAGCTAGAGGCAATCTTCAGGGGCGCAGGCTGGAATGTTATAAAGGTTCTATGGGGAAGCAATTGGG
>JBCCIH010000016.1 GCA_039028315.1 Thermodesulfobacteriota bacterium
ATTTAAAGAACTTATGCTCTGCATAATCTTATTATATATAGAATTGTTCGGATTGGGTAAAAATCAAAGAACTTAAATATTTAGGAAGTGGTGCGAGTGGAGGGAGTCGAACCCACACACCTTGCGGTACTAGATCCTAAGTCTAGCGCGTCTGCCAGTTCCGCCACACTCGCACTGATCATATGGGCTGTGAGGGAATCGAACCCCCGGCCCGATGATTAAGAGTCATCTGCTCTACCTAGCTGAGCTAACAGCCCTCTTAACTAAAGAACGATTATTATAATGAGACTGATACCAAAATCAACAATTTATTTAAATTGCAATGAGAAAATAATCCTGAAACTTAGAAATCTTTCGATATACTTTTTAATAGATGAGAGGAAAAACTTGGGTCCGGGGGTCTCTCCATATCTCTTGTATCATACCCCACTCATTATAAAGAAACCCTCCTTTAATGAGTTTTTATGGGTAAGATCTATATACCCCCGGGCTCCTTAACGTTTCATTATACTATAATTGAATTTGGATTTACAAGGTTGTTAAAAAATTAAGTTGTACGCAAAAGACTTTGAACAAAATCACCATATGTCATATATTTATAATATTACTAGTTAATTATACTTGTACTTTAGCAGGTTTTATTATAGTATTCTTTTCAGGGAACCGATTCCAAAATTATTTCTCACTTTTCCCTAAGACACTACACTCGATCAAGGAGGCTCTCATGAGAAAATCAGCCGTGGTTTATGCTCTTGCTGTAATTATATTAGTTCTAGGTGGTTTTAGCTTACAGTCTTTTGCTTCAGTCACAACTTCAGACTCTAAAATCAAAACTTGTGATAGCGGTCAAACTATTAAGCCAGCAAGGAAGGACTCTTCAATTGAAGTCGCGGCTAAGAGAATTTATATCGGTGATTGCCGCTGCGGTGGTACACAACCACCCCCGGTGCCAGGCCTCTAAATAGTATGAAGGCAAAAACCTAAGAAGTCTTGATTAATCTTGTGGTTTCACAATTGCAATTGTGTATTTGTCTAGATCTATATACTTTTTAGCTGCTGCAATAACATCTTCTTTAGTAACTGCAAAGATTTTCTCGGGATATAGGTTGTATTCTTCCCAACCTATTCCATAAAGTTCGTCAAATGTTATTTTTGCAGCCTGGGACGCATTTTCCTGAAGCCCTATTTCAAAATTACCGACGAGATAGTTTTGGGCTCTCTCAATTTCTGCATCACTTACCCCTTGCTCTAAGAGCAGAGTTAGCTGCTCTTTTATACCTTGAACCGCTTCCTCTTCTTTTTCGGGAGCTGTTCCAATATACACACCCAAAAATCCAGGTTCTAAACCAGGTGTATAAAATGATGTAACAGAATATGCAAGGCTTCTTTTATCCCTCAGCTCCAAGAAAAGTCTGCCACCCATTCCTGACATTATTGTATTAAGGACTTCTATTGCATAGTGGTCATCATCCATTAATGTAGGTCCCTGGAACCCGAGAAGAATGTGAGTCTGCTGTTTATCTTCTTTGGTATCTATTTTTTCTCTAACTACATTAGGAGGTGTGTCTGCCTTGATAAGAGGAGACGGAGAATTCGCTTTCTCCATTGACCCAAAGTCTTTTTTAATAGTTTCAAGAACTTCTTGCTCATCTACATTACCTACTACTGTAATAACTAAATTCTCAGGTCGAGCATACTTTTTATAGAACTTGCGAAGAGTTTCGCTATCAAAACTTGATACCGTCTCGCTAGTTCCAAGTGGGTTTAACCTATATGGATGTTCTGTATAAAGTGTATCTAAGAATAAATTCACAGTAGTTCTAAGCAGATTGTCCCCCTGTCTATTAATATCAGCCAGTATCTCTCTTCTAGCACGTTCAGTTTCCTCAACTTCAAAACTAGGATTCAACATAACATCTGCAAATATATCCATAGCTGGAACAAAGTTCTTACTGAGGGATTCTACTGTTACGCCGAAGCTATTTCTTCCTGAAAATCCATCAACCTCACCTGCTATTGACTCGATTTCTTCTGCAATTTCAAGAGCACTTCTATTATCTGTTCCTCTTGTAAGCATGCGCGATACGTAATTAGAGATACCATTAGTAGATTCGTCTTCGTACCTTACGCCACCCAAAAATGCTGCTCTTGCAGCAAAAAGAGGCACTGAATCGTTCTTTTTTATAAGAACTGTAATTCCATTTTGCAGTACAAATTTATTGACATCTCCCGGCATTGTATCCTTGGCTATGTCTTTAGATTCTTTCAAATTTTGATCTTTAGTATCAGTTTCTTCGTTAACTGCAAGTGTGTCTTCTTCAATTAGAACCTCACCCTTTCCTACGTTTTGATCTTTCACATTTTTTGAGGCTGTAGTGATTATTCTATCAACTTCTTCTTTTGTAATTGTAATGTTATCAGTTGGCAGCAAAAAACCGGCTGTTAAGTTTTGGTCATTTAAATATTTTTGTGCTATTAGCATTATATCTTCTTTGGTAACCCTAGAAACCCTATCTAAATACTCTTTCTCATATCTAAAATCATCAGCTTCTATCTCATAAAATCCGAGTTTTTGAGCCTGCCCTTGCATTGTTTCTTTTGTATATATAGCATCACTTTCAATATTAACTTTTATTCTATCAAGCTCTTCATCACTAACAGGCTCATATTTTAATCTGCTTATCTGTTCAACTATTTCTGGAAGAGCTATTTTTGCCTTTTCAGGATCTAAACTTCCGCCTACAGCAAATAGACCTGCATACTTGCCGCTATATGCATAAGCATAGATATTATTTACAAGCCCTTGGTCCTCCTTGATGCTTCTAAATAACCTAGAGCTTTCTCCGCCCCCTAAAATGTTGGATAAAACAGTTAACACAGGAATATCTTCATGCTTAGCATTTGGTATTTGATAGGCAAGATTGAAATAACCTTCTTGCAGATTTTCATCTATTACATATGTTCTGATTGATTCTTGTACAGGTTCTTCATCTATTACACATTCGGCGATATCATTGTTATGAAAATTGCCGTACAGCTTTTCAATTTTCGGCATTATTTCTTTAGTGTCAAAATCACCAACAACAACCAACACCATATTGCTTGGTACATACCACTTTTTGTAGAAGTCTGTGATTCCCTCTCTGGTAAAGCTTCTTACACTTTCCTCAGATCCTATTACAGTCCTTCCGTAAGGGTGTTTAGTAAAAGCAGTAGAAAACATTTTCTCACTGAGAACTCTTGATGGAGAATCCTTACCACGTCTAATTTCTTCCACAACGACCTCTAGCTCTTTGCTTAGCTCCTCAGGGTCAAAAGTGGAGTTCTGCATAGCATCAGCCAGCACATCCAACGCAGTATCCAGATATCTGCTTGCGATCACAGTGTAATAAACAGTTTCATCAAATGAGGTAAATGCATTTATATTACCGCCACTGGCTTCAATCAAACGTGAAATTTCTCCAACTTGTCTTTTCTCTGTACCTTTAAAAAGCATATGCTCATGCACATGAGCAAGACCGTATTCTCCATCTACCTCGCATGCGCTTCCGGTCTTCACCCATACATTTACAGCAACTACCGGCGCTGAATTATTTTCTTCAAGTATTACGGTCATTCCGTTATCAAGCTGGTATTTTATGACTTCATATTGTTCAGTTGTGCCCGAAGTTTCTAAATTTTGAGTTTCCATTGATTTCTCCTGTTGATTGCAAGAAACAATCAGTATACCTAAGATAATAATTATTAATGACAGACTTATAACTTGGGAAGTGTTTGTTAGTTTCATATACCTACCTTTCTTAGTTTATATAATCAATACGAGGTAAAATTGAACTCAGTTTTAGATTAAATATATGATGAAAAATATATGACCTAGACCTAATATGATTATTACTAATAATATATCTGGGAGTTACCAGAAGGCTACCATTTTTTTAAGACCCGCTGTCAGAAGTTTCAGCATCTTCTGATAATTTCGGTCTACCCTTAAGCTGTTTTACTGCATATAAAGCAAGTCCAATAAATGCATAAAGGTATACAATTATTATAAACATTATCTCTGGATGTGTAATAATGGCAGCAAAAATAATTGCAGCTACAACCAATGCATTGAAAGGCCCGCCTAAGTTAAAATAAGGGCGTTTGCTGTAGCTCACATTACTAACCATCAAAAGACCAATTACTGGGGCAGCGATAAGGAAAAACCATACAGCTCTGATATCAGGCACTATATTAAGCGCCGTGAGGAGCATTACAGGAGCGATCATCAGTCCTGCAGCAGCCGGACTTGGAAGACCTGTAAAATTAAATTTTTCCTCATCTCCAGACTGAACATTAAATCTTGCCAGTCTAAGCGCGGCGCAAACCACATAAAACAGTACGGCCATAAGTCCAATTTTGCCTGAACCCATAAGAACCCAGGTGTATACAAGAACTGCAGGAGCAACTCCAAACGATACTAGATCAGAGAGTGAATCATATGATAGACCAAACTTGCTCTCATGGTTAAAGAATCTTGCCAGCTTTCCATCCATCATATCCAGAAATGCTGATATAACGATAAATGCACATGCCCACCAAAATCTTCTAAATACCCATTCTTCAGGTGCTCCGCCTGCAGAAACTGCAGTTATTACTTCAATAGATGTCATTATTGATAAAAGACCGCAGAAAAGATTCCCGGTAGTAAACAAATTCGGTAGTACCGGTATCATTCTTTGTCTCTTAGACTTTTTTCTCTTAGCTTGCACTTATATCCCCATCCTTGCAACTATAGTTTCCCCTGCCCAAACTCTTTGCCCCTGCTTAACATCAACGGAACACCCCTCGGGCAGGTATAAATCAACTCTTGATCCAAACTTTATGATACCAAATCTATCGCCACTTTTAAATTCCATCTCAGGCTCGGCATATGAAACTATCCTTCGGGCTAAAAATCCAGCAATCTGGGTTACCACATATTTATGACCTTGATCGGTTGTTAATAGTGTGCTTAAACGCTCATTGTCTTCAGATTTTCTTTTCATACTATCAGGGTATAGCCAACTGGGCATATTTGCGATATGAAAACTTCCGGGAGTATATTTTGTGGCTACAACTTTGCCTGTAATTGGAATTCTGTTTACATGGCAGTCATAAATAGCTAGTGATATGCTTATTTTTTGGGCCGAATCGCTTAGAAAATCCCTCTCATAGGAATCCTCGACAAATATTATAACTCCATCAGCGGGTGATAAAAATGCGTTCTTCTCATTTGGTATTTCTCTGTCGGGATCGCGAAAGAAGAAAACATTCAGAACTGCTAGAAGAATTAAAATGAATGATACGATGGTAAAACCGATTATGGCGGCTGCCCATGCAAGTAGGGCCAAAACTACTATGTAAACAATTCCCTCAGACGCAACCGGCGCCCGCCGTATCCTCATTAGTTCTTTGTTTTATCTACGAGTTTTGTCTTAAACAGAGTACTCATCATCTGGCGAAGCTCGCTTCCTACCTCTTCTATAGGGTGCTCTTGTCCTTTTTTGAGAAGTGCATTGTAGACAGGGCGTCCAGCTTTATTCTCAAGTATCCATTCTCTAGCAAACTCACCGTTTTGAATCTCGGTCAAGATTTTCTTCATCTCTTTCTTAGATTCTTCATCAACAACTCTCGGGCCCCTGGTCAAATCACCATATTCAGCGGTATCACTTATAGAATAGCGCATATTGGTTATACCGCCTTCATAGATAAGATCCACAATTAACTTTACTTCATGACAGCACTCAAAATATGCCATTTCCGGTGGGTATCCTGCTTCTACTAAAGTTTCAAAACCTGCCTGAATAAGTGCTGTTACGCCTCCGCAAAGAACAGCTTGTTCTCCAAACAGATCGGTTTCAGTTTCATCTTTGAATGTTGTTTCTATAACTCCAGCTCTACCCCCGCCTATTGCTCCAGCATAAGCAAGTGCAATATCCTTAGCCTCGCCAGTAGCGTCCTGGTGAACAGCCACTAACATTGGCACGCCAGCGCCGTCTTCAAATTGACCTCTTACAGTATGTCCTGGAGCCTTTGGAGCTACCATAAACACATCAACATTAGGTGGAGGGACAATCTGACGGTAATGTATATTTAGTCCATGACTAAATGCAACAGCGTCACCCGGCTTTAGATTATCAACTATATCATCGGCATAAATTTCTGCCTGGCTAGTATCAGGGGCAAGGATCATAATTATATCCGCCCATTTTGATGCTTTATCAACAGTCATCACATTAAACCCAGCTCCTTTGGCTTTATCCCAGCTGCTGCTACCTTTCCTTAAGCCAATAGAAACACTCATTCCGCTGTCTCTTAAGTTCTGAGCATGTGCATGGCCTTGACTTCCATAACCAATAATTGCAACTTTTCTTTTTTTAAGTTTTTTCTGATTTATTTCCTTATCGTAGTAAACCTTCATTCCTTATCCTCTCCTGTGTTTGATTTTTTAGCATCCCTTTTCATGGCCACAGTACCTGTGCGTGCGATCTCTTTTATTCCCATAGGCTCAAGTAGTTCCATAAATGCATTCACTTTTTCTTTGTCTCCAGTTAGCTCAAGCGTGTATGATTCGGCTCCAACATCTATGACCTTGGCTCTGAATATATCTGCCATTCTAAGTATTTCAGCCCTAGTTGCTTGCTTCGCTTCAACTCTGATTAATATCATTTCCCTCTCAACTCTGGTTTCTTCAGTCAGATCATCAACCCATATAACATTGACCATGTTGTTGAATCTTTTTATTACCTGTTCAATGATAAAATCATCGCCAGTCGTCACTAGAGTTATTCTAGAGGTATCCGGATCAAGTGTCTCAGCCACATTTAGACTTTCTATATTAAAACCTCTTGCGCTAAATAAACCGGCCACTCTGGAAAGCACTCCAGATTCATTGTCTACAAATAGAGAAATTGTGTGTCTCACTTATTATGAACCTCCGGAATTAATCTAAATTATAATTGATATGGGGAAGTTAACCCAGATCCCAATACTTAAAAAACTTTTCTATTATACTTAAAACTCCAGATTAAGCCACATCAACTGCGCCTAAGATCATATCATTCATTGCGCCGCCTGGTGCTATCATTGGATACACAAGCTCTTCGCAATCTACCATGATTTCCATTAGAACGACACCTTCAGTTGATAGTCCCTCTTTTAGAGTAGCTTCAACCTGCTCTGGTTTATCAGCTCTAATGCCTTTTGCTCCAAAAGATTCAGCTAACATAACAAAATCCGGTAACACCTCAAAATAAGAGGCTGAATAATTTCCTTCGAAGAACATAGTTTGCCACTGTCTCACCATACCATGATGCCTGTTATTAAGCAGTAAGATTTTAAGATCCATTTTGTGCTCAACAGCTGTAGCCAACTCCTGCATGTTCATCTGGAAGCTTCCATCTCCACATACACATACAACCTGTTTGTCTGGACATGCGAATTTAGCTCCCATAGCTGCTGGGAAACCAAATCCCATAGTTCCTAGTCCGCCAGATGTAATATGTGTCCTTGGATAGTTAAATTTGTAGAACTGTGCAACCCACATCTGGTGCTGTCCTACATCAGACACAATTATTGCATCGTCTTCCGTAACTTTGCTTAATGTATCAATTACATATGTTGTTAAAACTTTATCCCCAGTTTGATTGTAACTCATTGGGTGTTTTTCGTCCCATTCATTGATTTGTGCAAGCCACTCTTTTCGGCCTGCAAGATCAATTTTAGATGGAAGCGCTTCGAGCAATTGTTGGAGAACTAGTTTTGCATCACCAAGAATTGGGCAATGTACTACTATATTTTTATCAATTGTAGATGGATCTATATCGATGTGAATAATTTCAGCATCTGGTGAGAACTCATCAAAATTTCCGCCAGTTGCCCTGTCGTCAAACCTAGCGCCGATTGAGATAACTAAATCACTTGAATGAACTGCCATGTTTGCCGCATAGGATCCGTGCATACCTAACATATGAACATATAGCGGATCATCTTGAGGATATGCGCCTAGTCCCATAAGGGTTGAAGTAACTGGAACCTCTAGACGATGTGCAAATTCTATTAGTTCTTCTCTAGCATTTGAGTGTATAAGACCCCCTCCACCAAAAATAATAGGACGTTTGGACTTTAGGATCATGTCCACTGCTTTTTGTATCTGATTTGGATCACCTTTGGTTGGAGGTTTATAACCTCTTAGACTAATTTCCTTAGGTATAACAAGCTCATCCTCTTCTAAAATCACATCCTTTGGCATATCAACAAGAACCGGGCTTGGTCTTCCAGATGAAGCAATATAAAAAGCCTCTTTCATAGTTTTGGGAAGATCTTTTGCTTTCCTAACTAAATAATTATGTTTTGTGCATGGACGAGTAATACCAATGTGATCCGCTTCCTGGAAAGCGTCGCTGCCAAGATATGGAAGTGGAACCTGTCCTGTGAAAACAACAATTGGTGAAGAGTCCATCTGAGCTGTAGCAATGCCGGTTACTGTATTGGTAGCTGCAGGACCGGAAGTGCAAAGTACAACCCCAGGTTTTCCGGAGGCTCTTGCATAGCCGTCCGCCATATGAGTTGCTCCTTGTTCATGCCGTGCCAAAACGTGTTTTATCTTGCCTTCAAACTTGGGCATAACGTCGTAGACTTTAAGCACGTAACCACCTGGAAGTCCGAATATTACGTCTATCCCTTCCTCTATAAGAGTTTCAAAAAACATCTCAGCGCCAATCATTCTAGCCATTTCAAAATACCCCCATGCGGTTTAATTGCCTAATAATTTTTCTTACTTACTTTTGTGCTCGTGTATTTTAGTTTCCATTCGATCTTTCAGAGAAAGCTTTATCTTCTTGAGCCTTCTAACTTCAACTTCATCATCAAGACTTAAGCTTTCTTTATCCTCAAGATTCTTAATTATTTCATCGAGCTCTCTGTGCTCATCATGAATCATCTTAAATTCTTCATCTCCTTCAAGGAGTTGTGCTATTATTTCAGATTCGCTCATCTTATCTCCTTTATCTCTCTTGTCTTGATATCTCTGCCTCGGATTTCCTCATGTAATGAGGAGCCGCTGACATTAATTCATCATAAAGATTATTACTATCTAAATTTGCTTTAAATTTGTCTATAACCGAAAGAGCAACATTTGATGCTCTTGGGTAATTCAAATTTAAAGGGGTAAACATTATACCAGCCCTTAAATTATCTTCCAGGTATTCCCTGTAAAGTAAAGCTCCATCACCAATAAAGATAGTATCATCATTGATAATTTCAACAAGAGCATCGGGAGAAATCACCATGTCCTCGCTAACTCTTTGTAATTTTGCGTTATCTGATTTAAAAAGCGCCGTGAACACCTCTCCTTTTCTAGCATCTATCACAGGACATATGTAATGGGAACTAAAAGGCACATTCATAGCTAGCGCTTGTAGAGAAGAAGCTCCCACAAGAGGAATTCCTAGCGAATAGCAAATGCCTTTTGCCGTTGAAAGTCCTACTCTTAAAGAGGTAAAAGAACCAGGCCCTAGCGATACTGCAACTCCCGTTAAATCAGACTTCTGAGTGTTTAGTTCAGACAAGAGCCAGTCAATCGAAGGAACAAGTTTTTCAGTATGAGACGGTCCAATATTGAAATAATATTCACCTAAAACTCCCTCTTGACTCATAAGAGCAATACTTGCCGAGTATGTTGATGTTTCAATCGCTAATATTCTCATAGCTACTTTCTAAAATCTCCCAGAATAAAAACACAAAATTAGGCAAACTCTAAGTCAAAATTAATTAAAATAGAGCAAATATAAATTATACAATTTTATTAACTTAGGTTAATTATTACTTGAGATTTGCTAACCCACTATTAGCTAGGAAAAGATCAGATCCAAATTACAACTAATAGCCTTTAACCATTACCATTAATCCCATAAACATATTATATTTCTATTTTTGATCTTGGCAAACTAACTACTCTTGTTTCCAACAGTATGTTCAAGTATCTCTTTTTTTAATTTTTCCATTATCTCGGAGTTATCTTTAAGAAATGTCCTTGAGTTTTCTCTGCCCTGCCCCAATCTTTCCCCGTTATATGAATACCAAGTCCCGCTTTTTTCTACTATATTTGCTTTAGTTCCAATATCTATCATCTCACCTGTCTGAGAAATCCCTTCGCCAAACATAATATCAAACTCTGCATTTCTAAACGGCGGCGATACTTTATTTTTCACCACTTTTGCCCTTACCCTATTACCTTTCACATCATCGCCTTCCTTGATTGAACCAATTCTTCGAACATCGATCCTAACCGAGGAATAAAATCTAAGTGCTGTTCCACCACTAGTCGTTTCAGGGTTCATATAAGGAAGGGTTCCGATTTTCATTCTTGTTTGATTGACGAATATCACAAGTGTGTTTGATCTTCCAACTGTCCCGGTTAATTTTCTAAGCGCTTGAGACATTAGCCTTGCCTGAAGTCCAACATGGGCATCTCCCATTTCTCCTTCAATCTCAGCTCTAGGAACAAGAGCTGCAACAGAGTCTAGAACAATTACGTCTACGGCACCAGATCTCACAAGTGTGTCTACAATTTCAAGTGCCTGTTCACCAAAATCTGGCTGAGAAATTAAAAGGTCGTCAACTTTTACTCCGAGTCTTTGTGCATAGTTTGGGTCTAACGCATGCTCCGCATCTACAAATGCCGCGATGCCGCCCTGTTTATGCGCTTCAGCAATTACATGAAGTGCAAGTGTGGTTTTTCCTGATGACTCCGGACCGTAAATTTCTACTACCCTACCCTTTGGAAAACCACCTACCCCAAGGGCAGAATCTAGACCTATTGACCCTGAGGAAATAACTGAAAGCTGAGGTATCGGGGAATCTGATCCTAGCCTCATAATAGACCCTTTACCAAACTGCTTCTCAATTGAAGAGATTGCTTGATCTATAGTCTTTTCTTTTTCACCTGATTTTTTTTCTTCTAAGCTTGTGTTAGTAGTCTCTTCTTTAGCCATAATGCCTCCCAATTATACATTATTTAATAAATTTTTCCTAATTAGATAAAGTGCATTTAAAACTGTTATTAGTTTTATCTCTTCTCTTGTTCCATGAAAGTGAAATTCCCGTGCAACTGAACCGGTTTTATCGCTGTCAAAGCCAATAAACACAGTACCTACGGGCTTTTCCTCACTCCCGCCGCCTGGACCAGCAATCCCTGAGATGCCGATACCTATATCCGAGCCAGAAAGACTCCTCACGCCCTTTGCCATGGCTTGTACCACAGGAGCACTTACAGCTCCATTAGACTCAATCAGCTCGGTTGGAACACCAAGGATTTTTGCTTTTGCCTCGTTGCTGTAAGAAACAACACCTTCAAGGAAATAACTTGAGCTCCCTGGAATATTTGTAATTCTATCAGATAATAGCCCTCCGGTGCATGACTCTGCAGTGGAAATTGTTAAACTTTTTTCTTTGAGCATATTTCCTACTACTTCTTCGAGCATCTCACCATTTGTTGTAAACACATGATACCCAAGCCTTAAATGGACATCATTTAAGAAATCTTCCATCAACGATTCAGTTTCAGAGACCGTATCTGCAAAAGAGGAAACTCTTAAATGTATCTCTCTAAAATGAGCCCTGTAGCCAAGCCTTATTCCATCTCTTTCAATTCCCTCAAGTTTTTGTGCAACTTCTGATTCAGGAAGTCCAAAGGTTTTAACAAGCCTCATGGATGATTTTTTCATGCCCGGATTTCTATGTTTCAGATCAGGAATCACATATTCATCCATCATTGCCCTAAATTCTTTAGGAACTCCTGGGAGAAAATAAAAAACAGTGCTTTCGATATCAGAGCTGAATCCAGGAGCTGTTCCCCACTTGTTTAATAAAACTCTAGAACCTTTTGGTAGATAGACCTGTTTCATATTTGTTTTACTTACTTTTCTTCCAATTTTTTCAAACCTTTCAGTCATCATATCTAAGGCATCTTGATTAAATTCAAGTTCAACTCCAAAGAATTCTGCAGCAACTTCAATTGTTAGATCATCAGGCGTAGGCCCAAGACCTCCTGTTACAATTACGGCGTCCGCTCTATTTTTTGCATTATTAAAAGCTGAGCTCAGTACCTCTTTGTCATCGCCAACAGTGGTATGGTAGGCAATATTAAAGCCAAGCCCGGTAAGCATCTGACCAGCCCACTGAAAGTTGCCGTCCCTAGTAAGACCGCTCATAAGCTCGTCGCCAGTTGTAAGAATTTCTATCTTCATTTTTATGTCCAAAAAACCCAGTGACCGAATATATGAAGCGTAATACAAGCGTAGACTCCAGCCGCTACATCATCCAGAACAACTCCCCATCCATTTGGAATACGTTCAAACTTCCTTACCGGATAGGGCTTGGTAATATCAAATATTCTAAATAATAAAAACCCAATGAATATATTGCTAACTGTTGGCGGGACCAGAATCATGGTTACCAAAAACCCGCAAACCTCGTCAACCACAATTTGACCCGGATCTTCTTTCTTGTATATCTCTTCCGCTACTTTAGATGCCCAAACAGAGATAAGTATAATTACGACGGTAATCACTAAATATAAGTAAAACGGGGTAAAGGTGAGCGCATAAAAAAGCGGAATAGCAGCCAGTGTACCGAACGTCCCAGGACCTATAGGGATTAAGCCAACATAGAAAAATGTAGCTATTATATTTGCAAGAGACTTTTTAGCACCCATTTAAAAATGAGTTTGCATCTTTGACTGACGGTGTCAAGAAATAGTGTCATTAACTTTAACAAATATCTAAAGTAGACTAGAGATAAATCACATTTATATATTATAAGGCGTGTCAGCAAATCCTTGATATTCCACTCAAACTACGTAATATCTGTACAGAAATTTTAAACAACATGTATGGAGAGAATATAAATTATGTCAAACGCACTTGAAAATAAATGGGCACTAATACTCGGCGCTTCTAGCGGTTTTGGAGAGGCCGCAGCACTTGAGCTATCTAAACAAGGAATGAACATCTTTGGCGTACACCTAGACAGAAAAGGAACTATGCCGCACGTTGAGGAAATACAAAACAAGATAAAAGAAAACGGCAGAGAAGCATACTTTTTTAATGTTAACGCTTCAGATCCGGATAAACGAAATGAAGTGCTTGTAGAGATGGAACAGGTACTAGATCAGACAGAAAACCCTGGAAGCTTGAAAGTTCTAATACACTCACTAGCATTTGGTACGCTAAAACCATATATAGCTGATGAGGAAAGAGCTCGCTTATCTAGCAGAAACTTTGACATGACGCTTGATGTGATGGCACACTGCCTTGTTTACTGGACACAAGAAGTAGTAGCCAGAGGACTTATGGGAGAAGGCGGAAGAATCTTTGCTATGACTAGCGCAGGAGGACATAGAATCTGGCCGACATACGGTGCAGTATCAGCTTCTAAAGCTGCGCTTGAGTCTCACATAAGACAGTTAGCGTATGAGTTATCGCCAATTGGCATTACAGCCAACTCTATTCAAGCAGGAGTTACTTTAACACCAGCACTTGAAAAAATCCCTGGAAATGAGGAAATTATAAAACACGCAACCTCTGTAAATCCGGCTAAGAGACTAACGACCACACAAGATGTTGCACAAGCAATTGCTGCATTAAGCCAGCCAGGCACCCATTTTCTTACAGGTAATGTGATTAAAGTGGATGGCGGGGAAGATCTTATATAAATTAGGGATAAAAATGAGTAGAAAAGTAACTCTCTACAATACTCTCTCTCAAAAGAAAGAAGAGCTAATTCCACGCGAAGAAAATAAAATTAAAATGTATGTCTGCGGACCTACTGTATATTCATCAGCCCACTTAGGCCATGCAAGATCGGCAGTAACATTTGATGTAATAGAGAGATTTCTAAGTTACTTGGGATATGATGTCACTTATGTTAGAAATTTCACTGACATCGATGACAAAATCATTGCCAAAGCCAATGAAACGGGAGTGCCGGCGAATGAAATTTCAGAGAAATACATTCAAGAATATCAAGAAGACATGGAGTCAATTGGTGTTAAAGCTCCAACTATCCAGCCTAAAGTAACTGAGCATATTGAAGAAATAATTGAGCTGATTCAGAGAATCATAGATAACGGACATGCATATCAGTCTGGGAATGACGTGTTTTTCTCAGTTAAGAAATATCACGGCTATGGAAAGCTTTCCAGAAGAGATCCAGATGATATGTTCGCGGGAACTAGAATTGACGTTAACGAAAAGAAAGAGGACCCCCTTGATTTTGCTCTTTGGAAAGGAGCTAAACCGGGGGAACCGTATTGGGAAAGCCCATGGGGTAAGGGGCGCCCGGGTTGGCATATTGAGTGTTCTCTTATGAGCACAAAATATCTTGGAGACAGCTTTGATATACACGGAGGTGGTAAGGATCTAATTTTTCCTCATCATGAAAATGAAATTGCTCAATCTGAGGCGGCTACCGGCAAGCCATTTGCAAAATATTGGGTTCACAATGGCCTTATTCAGATCAACCGTGAGAAGATGTCTAAATCAATCGGGAATATTTTAAACGTAAGAGAGGCGGTTTCTATGTGGAGTAAAGAAGCCATAAGACTCTTCTTCCTATCGCATCAGTATCTAAATCCTGCAGACTTTTCTGACGCAACAATGAATGAAGCAGAAGTAGCTTTGGAAAGGCTCTACATTACTCTAAAGAGGGCTAAAGATGAAGTAGGTAATGCAAGTGGGGAAGATTCTGAGCTTGCGGCAAGCATTGATAGCTTTAAGGAGCGCTGGGTTAATGCAATGTGTGATGATTTCAATACTGCAGAGGCGCTCGGCAGCCTATTTGAACTAACAAGAGCAATAAACAGATCTCTAGATTCAAGCGGTCCTACTACCACTCTACAAACTGCTCTTGATGAAATTAGTGATTTTGGAAAGACATTGGGAATATTAGAGTACGACCCCGATGAATATTTACAAGGACATAAGCTAGATAAGGCTTCTTCTGATATAACGGAGGAAGAAATACAAACTCTTATAGATGAGAGAATCCAAGCTCGCAAAGATAAGAACTGGGCCCGTGCTGATGAAATACGTGATGAACTCGATGAAAAAGGTATTCTGTTAGAAGATAAAGCTGATGGCACCGTCTGGCGCGTTAAGTAAACCCTTAGTAATTTCTATACCCAAACACCCATATACTCTAGAGCACGTCTAATATTAGCGGGAGTCTGTGTTTCACCTCTGCAGCTATACCAGCAAGCATCACAGTTGGTCTTTCCGTAAAGATCAGGCTTATATTCAGTATAATGAGCAGTCACAGGCATCTCAGAGCACCGTTTTAGATGTCCGCTTGGAGTAACCTGAATGTGGCTAATACCTGCTGTGCAACCTGGAATTCCTCCGGTTTTGAAAAATCTTGGGATTTCTCTTAGATAATACTCAGTTGAAAGAATAGTGCCTTTCATCTCCCTACGCATCTGAATTAGCTCATCGACCAGATTTTGAACTTTCTGAAGCTCCTCATTATGAACAGAATGCTCTTCGTTATTTGTTTTCATAACACAGTAAGAGCTAAACGATATGCCAACTCCCCATTCGTTTGCCTTTCTGGCAAGCTCAGGCACCTGTTCTAGATTATCTTCCATAATTATTGTGTTCATAGTTATCTGCTGGTTAGGAAACCTCTTGCCAAGCTCCGGCATTAAATTGGAAAGCTTATCATAAAGTCCAGGTATTCCTCTGTATGTATCATGTTGTTTGTTAGGGAAATCCAGTGATATAGCAATCTGGTTTATTCCTGCATCAAAAAGCTCTTGGGCTTTATCTACAGTTAGAAGATCACCTTTGGTGACCATGGAGGTAAAAATAAAATAGGAGCATTCTTTTATTTGTCTTACTATATCAGGTAGATCTTTTCTAAGCATTGGTTCACCACCTGTAATAACTGCAACGAGCGGATCAATCTTCTTGATAACAGGACGGTAATCGTAAATACGCTCTTCATGACGGGTTTGCCAGTAGTCGCAAAAATCACATTTTGCATTGCAAAGCTTAGTAATTTCTAAATTTACTAACTTTGGCCTGCCTTTTGCTTTATTCTGAAAAAACTTTATTGCGCCTTTAAGGCTATCTTGTGGTGAAATCATTAGGGTATTTTATACATCACAATAAGCCTTTTATCAAGTAACAAAAGATAAAATTCATAAGAATATCAAAGATTATAAACACATAGTTAATATTGGGTCTCTATTTTATAGCATACGAAATATAGATAGCATATTGACTTGTGTTAGCGTTTTTAGTTTAATAAAAATAGAAGTGAAAATTACTTACTAAGGAATGATCTCACTTTGGGCAAAAAAACTATAGAGTTAGAAGTAGTTGTTTGCGATTATGTTGATGAGCACGGTGATCGGTGTTCTAACGAAGGCAACAGGGAGTCTATGAGAGTATGTTGTGTGTGCGGTATTGATGTATGCGACACACATTCTGATTTGAGCATTGTTACATCCAGGGTTTTAAATAATGATATGCTTGTTGCAGGTCAGCACCGCCATGTATTCCCATTATGTGTTGAGCATATGAATGATTTAATGAAATTAGTAGTTGAAACTTGCGGCGACAAATATGAAGTGCCGCCAAGTCACTACGGAGGCTACCCTGGAGCAACAGGAACTCCTGATGCAAAACCCATTTTCTTTAACAAGCCATCATATATCAAATAGCTAGATCTAGTTGACATTTCACTCAATATCATTTTACTAAAATATATGTCTAGAAAAGAAATTAAAATTACAGTAATCCAATGTGACCATACTCACGAAGACGGCACCAGGTGCGAAGTTCAGGGACAAAGAGAAGCTATAAGAATTTGCTGTGTGTGCGGTAAAGACTTTTGTGAGACACATTCTGATCTTAATACTGTAACTTCTACTGTGGTCAGCAACGGCAAGCTGCAAGCTGGCCGTCACCGCTATTTATATAGTTTCTGCAAAGAGCATACCGATCAATTTGTAGAAATGATTATCGAGAAATTTGGTAATAACTATGAGGTGCCTGCAACCAATTTTATGCTAGTACCAGGCTCATCGGGTACGCACTATCAAAACAATTCTTTTTAGCAGCTTGTGTTTGACTTATCCCCCTTAATTTAGTTTAATAGAGAATAATATGTCTATGAGAGAAATAGAGGTAGAAATCTTTCAATGCGACCACATAGATGAAGATGGACAAAGATGCAGCACTCAAGGTGACGAGCAGGCAATAAAAGTTTGCGGGATATGTCATAACGATCTTTGCATCACTCACTATGAACTAACCACCGTAACAGTTCAGGGAACAAGAGACCACTTTACGTATTACTTTTGCCCTCAGCATAATGATGAATTTATGGAAACTTTGGTTGAAAAGTTCGGAGACACCCGTCCTGTGCCTCAAACTGGCTATGGTATGACAGTAACATAGAAAAATTTATAAATTATTCTTAGTACAAAAACTATATTGACTTATTTCTCTGAATTTAGTTTAATTTGTATGGGGAACATCAAAACATTTCGACACTTTGATGTTATCGGGTTTTAATTTTTAATGCGAAAGGAGAGAACTGATGTCTACAAAAACTATCACAGTGGAAATGTATCAATGCGACTATGTCCACGAAGATGGAACAAGATGTGAAAATGAGGGAGAGCGTCAAGGTATAAAACAATGTGCGTTATGCAACAAAGATTTATGCAGCCGCCATTACGAGCAGGTTTCCGTATCAAGCCGAGGTGGAAGGGACACTCTTATCTACCATTTTTGCGAAGATCATATTAATGAGTTTTTAGATACGCTAGTTAATACATTTGGCGACACTCGTCCAGTAGCATATGGAGGTATGGCGAAGTAATATCCTCACGAAACTTAAGGTAAAATTAGTTTGTGAGGAATCTTGGATTAAATAGCTTAGCTCTGTGTTTATTATTTATTCTATTAACTGTTCACGCACTAGCTGAGGACAATTTAAAACAAGCTCTAGTCATAACCATAGATGGTTTAAGACCTGATGCCATCAACCAAGATTCAGCACCTACTCTTAAAAAACTTATATCTGCAGGTTCATATAGTGCATCCGCTAAAACTGTAGACCCTCCATATACACTCCCTTCTCATATGTCTTTAGTCACAGGGCTTAAGCCAGAAAACCATGGCACGTACATAAATACTTGGATACCTCAGATAGGTTATACAAAGCACGAAACCATTTTCACTGTAGCAAATAAACATGGCATTAATACCTCTATGTTTGTGGGTAAGGACAAACTTAATTTTATTGCAGTACCCGGCAGCATTGATAAATTAGAGGTTATTGAATATAGCCCTGATAGCGTTGAGACAATCACTGAGAGCTTTATAAAGGACATAGACGAAAATATCGGCATCATACTTGTCCATTTCCCAGAGCCTGATATACCAGGGCATAAAAAGGGTTGGATGTCACCCACATATCTTGATGCCGTCAAAAGAGTAGACACTGAAATTGGAAAAATTATAGGTACCCTTAAATCCAAAGATCTATATGA
>JBCCIH010000017.1 GCA_039028315.1 Thermodesulfobacteriota bacterium
AGGCCAGTGATTTATACACTTATTCCTATGATCTTTTTAGTGCTTATGACTATTGCTTCAATGATCTATAATTTTAAGGTCTTTATGCATAAACCACTTCTACTTACTCTCTCGGCAGTAATTCTTGCGCTTTCAATCTGGCTGTTGCTTGAGGCATATTTAGCATATAAAAACCAAAAGTCCGCAAAATAATATTGTACTTATGAATCCTTTTCTTCTTATAAGGCGTATATAATTTACAAATGTGAAGTTGTACAAAATTGCGTAGTATTAAACTAGGAGAAAAACAATGAAACGAAAAATTTTTATAGTTCTTGGAATATTGGTTCTTGCGCAGGGGTATCATCTATTTGCAAACTCCTACGATGAAGAAGCTGATATTAAGGTAAGAAAAGAGGCCAGAGCAAATGAAAATTACGAAAGGGCTGTTTTTGCAGGTGGATGTTTTTGGTGCATGCAGCCGCCTTTTGATTATTTAGACGGCGTAGTTACAACGACAGTTGGATTTACCGGGGGCCCAGAGAAAAGCCCTACATATAAAGAAGTAGCTTATGGCAGAACAGGTCACACTGAGGCAGTAGAAGTTATCTATGATCCAAAGAAAATATCTTATGACAAACTCTTATCAATATTTTGGATGAGTTTTGATCCTACCGATGGCGAAGGACAGTTTTATGATAGAGGTAGTCAATACAGGCCAGGAGTTTTTTACTTAAATGAAGATCAGAAAAAACAAGCTCTGGCATCAAAGAAAAGTCTAGAAAAATCAGGAAGATTCGCTGAACCTATAGCAGTTGAAATAACCGAGTTTGATGTTTTTTGGGACTCTGAGGAATATCATCAAAAATACTATCTTAAAAAACCTGCTCACTATAAGTCATATAGGATCGGATCTGGCAGGGATAAATTTATTAAAAAACATTGGGGCAGTCAGGCCAAAAAATAGGCTCTAATTTAACTTGCAAAAGTTTAATCTTAATCCGTATAATATAGATGTTGAACAAGTTGATAGGGTTGGTTGCGCTTCTGTGTTTACTCTATAGCTGCAGCGCTTCTAACGAGATAAAGCATGTCTTGGCTAACGATTCTTACCGCTGTGAAGAATTTGATGTAACTAAGCAGAGAATGTTAAGCCTAATTAACCGCGCAAGAGCTAAGAGCAGAAACTGCGGCTATAAAATTTATACCTCAGCACCACAGGTAACCTGGAACCCTACATTAGCCAGGGCCGCGCTTGATCATTCAGTTGATATGGCTACAAAGAACTTTGTAAGCCACCAGGGCTCAGACGGTAACGACGTAACAGATAGGGTCCAAGAAGTGGGCTATAGCTGGCTCTTGGTTGGTGAGAATATTTCGGCAGGCCGAGAAGATTCTTCAGATGTTGTTGCCGCATGGCTAGATAGCCCAGTACACTGTGAGAATATTATGAAGCAAGGCTTTACAGAAATAGGGGCTGCGTGTTTTCATAATAAAGATACAAAATATAAAACATTTTGGACTGTTGTATTTGGATCCCCAAAGCTAACTCAAAACCGAGTTAATCTTCAATAATTGCTATTGGTCTTACCCATCCGGCGCTAGCATCTTTTATCTTGATAGGAGGGCATACAACTTTAAAACCGGATGGCGGAAGCAGTTCAAGATTAGCAAGTTTTTCTATCTGGCAATATTCCTTTTCTATACCTGCAAAATGTGCGCCCCAAATTACGCTAGAATCTCCGGTTTCTTTAAATTCCTCAACCATTGCCCAAAACGGCCTATCCCAACCGGCTGAATCAGTCCCCATTACTTTGACTCCTTTCTCACAAAGCCATAGTGTGGACTCTTTTGAGAGTCCCGGAAAATCAGACCAGTATTCTTTTGTTCCCCACAGCTTATCTGCGCCTGTCATGACTAGTACTATATCAAAGGGCTCTATTTCATATTTAATTTGATGAAGGGCTTTTTTTAGATCCCAGCTTGTTATAAGTTCTCCAGGCCTTTTATGCCTCATATCAATTACAACCCCATTTCCATAAAACCACTCAACCGGCAGCTCATCTATAGTTTTGGCTTGTTCTCCCTCTGATTCCGGATGGTAGTGCCATGGCGCATCCATATGGGTGCCGACATGTGTTCCGAGTGTTACATACTCATTTGCCCAACCCAACCCTTTTGGTAGATCCTCTTTCTCGCACTCAAACCGCATCATCATATACTCAGCAGTATCTTGGTGTTTTTCATATTCGATTTTCAGCTTTTGGTGTTCAGGCCCAGGTGCAGGCTCTATATTTATGCTAAGGTCTATAATGCGCATATTAGAGGGCATAGTCCTATTATATGATAATTCTGGTTAATATAAAAGTGAGATGAGTACTACTTATAATAACTTAAGAAAGCTCGGTGGATCTGAGTTAATGGTATCCCCGGTTGGTCTAGGGTGTCTTCAATTTAGCCGCGGAAAAGGAATCTCGGGCACGATGTGGCCAAGTTTAAGCAGGGAAGATATTAGATCAATCGTTGAAATTTCCATCAAAGGCGGTGTTAACTGGTTTGATACTGCAGAGCTATACGGGTGGGGTGAGTCAGAAAGAGCCCTATCGTCTGCAATATCTGATCTCAAAATAGATCAAAGCGAAATAGTTGTTGCCACGAAGTGGTGGCCGCTATTTAGAACCTCAAGCTCAATAACCAAAACTATAGATGACAGAATTACAGCCCTGAATATAGAAAAAATTGATCTATATCAGATACACAATTCTTTTTCATTCTCAAGTGTTCAATCAGAAATCAAAGAGATGGCGAAGTTGGTTGATGAAGGCAAAGTCAGATATGTCGGCGTGAGTAACTTCTCAGCCAGTAAAATGCGTAAAGCTCATAAGGAACTTTCAAATTATGGGTTTAAACTAACAACTAACCAGGTTAATTACAGTCTTTTAAAAAGAGATATAGAAACAAATGGGGTATTGGATACTGCCAAAGAGCTTGGTATTTCTTTGATCGCATATTCGCCGTTGGGAAGAGGGCTGCTAACGGGCAAGTTCCACGATAACCCGAAGTTGATAAAAAAAAGACATATATTCAGAAGGTTGTATGCATCTCTTAATGAGCGAAAGATTAATAAATCAAGGCCTGTCATAAATGCTCTGAAAAGTATAGCTCTTAAATACCAAGTTACACCTTCTCAAGTCGCACTTAACTGGGTTATTAATTCAAATGGTGAAACTATTGTTGCAATTCCGGGAGCTACCACAAGAGGTCAGGCTTCAGATAATGCTGGAGCAATGAGTTTTGAACTTTCACAAGACGATATAGTTTATTTAAATGATGTATCTTCTTTAGTCTGAGTTAAGAACTTCAACAACAGCCGATATTACCAGCTCATGCAGCTCACCGTTTGTACCAACTATTCCTTTATTGTCGGCAAGGGTTCTGCCTTTTGAGAAGTCTAAGTTGTTTCCATAAATATCCGATACCCTTCCGCCTGCTTCGCTGACTATTATTGAACCTGCTGCATGGTCCCATATCTTTTCTGAGTAATCTTTCCTGGTCGGGAGTCTTAGATAAATTGAAGCATCACCTCTAGCAATAACCGCATACTTACACTGGCTATCAATTCTAATAGGTTCTGCTGTTACGCCAAGTATTTGAGAGATTTTCTCTGAATCACTGTGTGATGAATGCGCAGATTCTACCGACTCGCAAAAAGGCGCGTATGATGGATGCTCTATATCTGAAACCTCAACCTTATCACTTCTCTCGCTTTCTATATGCTCAGCCGATGATCCACTTCCCTTTACAGCGCTGTAAATTAATCCGGTCTCGCTGTCACTTTTATTTAGGTCAGCGCTTAGATTTGGACATCCCAACACCCCCAAAACAACTTCTCCATTTTCAATAAGAGCAAGTGCTACTGCATACTGCTCACCCCTTAGAAATCCTTTTGTTCCGTCTATTGGATCAAGTGTCCAGAACCTGCCCACTGCCCCTCCTTGGTATCCACCCCTATCTATAATAGAATGAATTTCATCCTCTCTAAGCTCGGGAAGAACCTCGGATACATACTCATAGACTTTGCGGCTTAAAAACTCACCTTCTTTTTTTCTTAGCTCTACCGAATCTTCTTCTGCTACAACGGGGTCATTGGGAAATGCTTTCATTAGTTCGTGGCAAATAATTGTTTGCGCTCCAAAGTCCGCTACAGTAACGGGGGACTTATCTTTCTTTGTCATAGTCTCTTCTGATACTAATGATGCCTGTACTTTTGTGCAAAGCCTGCAAGCTTTCTTAACAGCATCAATGGCGGTTCTTAGTTCGTTTTCATATTTCATAAAATTCTCCGGATTTATCTAATGGCGATACATTTTACCATTTAAGAGAAAACACAAAAGACCAGTTATCAAAATACTGTAATTCTCTAATAATAGCGATTACTTAGAAGGAGCCAGGCCTTTTGTTCCTCCCCTTATTTTGGAGAACCACTGTGAAAAATTAATCTTTGCATCAAGAACAAGGCTAAATACAGATGGAACTAATATTAGAGTAAACATTGTAGAAACTAATAGGCCGCCAACTACTACGCTTCCAAGGCCTCTGTAGAACTCTGAACCCGATCCTGGAAGAATTATAAGTGGCAGCATACCGAATACACTTGTTGTTGTACTCATAAATATCGGCCTTATTCTAGACCTAACTGATTCAACTATCGCTTCTTTATGCTTCATCGCATGGTCTCTTATATTATTTAGAGACTGATGCACAATTAGGATTGCATTATTTACAACAATACCGATTAATATTACAAACCCTAGCATAGTTAGTATGTTTAAAGGCATGTAAATAAATAGGTTTAGAACAAAAAGTCCCAAAAATCCGCCAAATGCAGCAAGTGGAACGCTGAACATGATAACAAGCGGATATAGGAAACTTTCAAATAAAGATGCCATAAGCAAAAAGGCAATAATGGCAGCTAGAATGAAATTCCACTGAAGCGCCTGTCGTGTTTTTGTTAGATCATCGGCCGAACCAGTAAGGATTGCATCATAAGCACCCGACAATTCTCCACTTTGAATTAAAGGGGCAAGAATTTCGCCATTTATAACCTCAATAGCTGTTTCTAGAGGCATTTGCTCTGGTGGGATAACAGATATTGCAATTGTTCTCTGTCTTTCATAGTGGTTAATCTGCTCTGGTCCTGTGGTTACATTAACATCAGCAATTGATCCTAGCGTGAGCATCTTTCCGCCTTCAGTGTTTATCATCAGATCTTCAATTTCATGGGTTCTACTAGCGTATTCATCCATACCTCTTAGAGTTAAATCAATTTCATCTCCGTCAAGCTGATACTCACTTATAGTAGCACCGTCGACAAGAGCATTTAACATAAAGCCAAGCTCTTGATTTGTAATACCAACATCAGAGGCACGTTCTCTGTTTAGTACCAACTGCACCTCTGGATTGCCCAGGTCTAAACTAGGAATAGGGCGAACCTGTCCTTCAGGGATTTTCTCCATTGCGAGGAAAAATACCTTTTGAGCGATTCCTACAAGTTGTTCTAAATCTGGTCCTGTAATTTGGATATTTATAGAGCGACCCTCACCTATTCCTCTTTGAAAAATACTTGATTGATTAACAATAGCTATCATTCCTGGTATTTGCCTAAGTGCAGTATGCATTGGAGGCATAAGACCTTTTACCTCATCAGATTTCCTTGCCCTTGCTCCCATAAATGCCTGACGACCAGTGGCTACATAAAAGAAATGTTCCATGAGTGGACCATCAAGTTCCTGGGCTTGTTCTGATCCAACTTCTGCCTCCCAGTAGCGGCGCAAATCTTCTTCGATGCCGATGCCTATGTCTGTAAATTCGCCTATGTTATATCCTGGTGGAGGTATCAATATACCAAATACAAGGTTGCGATTTCCCTCAGGAAGGTACTCAGTCTTTGGCATCATTATCCAACTTAGCAATATTGCTCCAATTGTAAATGTTAATACAACTAATATTCTGGTTCGTGTTGTTGAGAGTATATGTGATACGAGATTAGAAATTGCAATTGAAACTGACTCAGCCCTATTTGTTATTCCCCATAAATTTGTAAAGTTCCGACCAGGTTTTGGTTTTACTACGCTTAAAATTTTCGCTGATATAGTTGGAATCACAGTAATCGATACTATAAGACTCAATATTACCGAGACACTAATTGCAATGGCGATATCCCTGAATAACTGACCTGCTTGATCTTGTACAAATATTACAGGTACGAAAACAGCTGCTGTTGTAAGAGTACTTGCAAGAACTGCTCCCCAAACTTCAACTGTTCCATCATATGCAGCCTGAACACGGGATTTGCCCATTTGCATATGCCGGTAAATGTTTTCTAACACTACAATTGAGTTGTCTATTACCATACCAACTGCAAATGCCATACCTGCAAGACTAATTACATTAATAGTTCTTCCTAATGCAGACATTACAACAAATGTTCCGATAATGCTTATGGGTATGGCCGTAGCTACAATAAGAGTTGAACTAGCACTTCGAAGAAAGAACAGCAGCACTAGTACCGCAAGAAGACCACCGATAATTAAGTTTTGTTGTACTAGGTCAATTGCGCGAACTATATAACTTGTTTCTTCATATACGTTGAACATTCGGAGGTCAAGTTTCTGAAGCTCTCCTTGATTAAGTTCATCCATAGCCTCGATAAGACCAGCCATGACATCTATTGAGTTAGCTCCGCTTTCTTTAACAGCATTTATCGCGATTGCCGGCTCACCATTTTGACGCACCGCGTAGTCGGCATCTTTATACCCTAAAGAAACATTAGCCACGTCTCTAACGTATACTGGGGCTCCGTTTTTCC
Organism: Thermodesulfobacteriota bacterium; assembly: GCA_039028315.1. NCBI lineage: Bacteria > Pseudomonadati > Thermodesulfobacteriota > Thermodesulfobacteriota bacterium. The sequence goes on from JBCCIH010000017.1 coordinate 6,848, forward strand.
TTGTAATTATTACGTTCTCTATATCTTGGGGAGATGTATATTCGCCTACTGTTCTGACTATGTAGCGTCTTTTACCTTCATCAAAATCTCCGGCGCTATAGTTGTCGTTATCACTCCTAATGGCATCAGCCATCTCATTAATTGTGATCCCTCTGGCAGCCAGTGCGTTCGGATCAACAACTACCTGCATTTCACGCTCGTATCCGCCAAATACATTAGATGATCCGACCCCGGAAACCCTTTCAAATCTTGGTTTTATAAAATCATTTGCAAAATCATGATATTGGTAAATATCAACTATATTGCCTTCTTTGGGTTTTAAGATAAACCAAGCCATTGCGCTTGCGCCGACATCCGTAGTTAGAATCACTGGCTGATCTACATTATCCGGATATTCTTGGACTTGGTTTAGTTTGTTTGATACATCTACAACAGCGGCATCAATGTCTGTGCCAATAGCAAATTCTAAAACAATATTGCCTGATGAGTCCTGGCTCTCACTGGTCATCTCAACTAAATTATCCAATGTCTTTAACTCATCTTCTTGTTCTCGGATAATTTCTGTTTCTATCTCTTGAGGGCTAGCACCTTCCCAGAATGTATTTACGGAAATAATAGGCTTGTCGACATCGGGAGTTAGCTGTACTGGGATGTTAAATAATGCAATAAATCCAAAGAGTACAATGAATATTACGCCAACAGCCACACTAACGGGCTTTTTAATAGAAGTATCAACTAATTTCATTTAGATAGAGTCCCCTTACTCTGAATTGCTTAATTAACTTTGTTTTGCTCTGATTCTTGATTGATTACTGTCACGGGTTGGTTAGGCATGAGCCTTTCATTCCCTTTAACCACAACTTCCTGACCGCTTTGAACAGGTCCAATCACTTGTATCTTATCCTCATACGCCATACCTGTGCTAATAGGAAGTGGTTGAGCAGCGCCTTCATTTACTATATATATAAAGTTAGCATTGTTCTGAGTGACAATAGCATCTTTGGGGACAAGCATTACTGTTGAAGGATCACCAATTGGGAAAGACACTCTCGCTACCATACCGCTTTTAATTGTTCCATCTTTGTTATCTAAGTTTATTTTTACAGGAAATGTGCGCGACTCCGCATCTGCCTGTGGCACAACTGATGTAATTTCACCCTCTATATTTACATCTGGTAGAGCATCAAAATTTACATTTACCTTAAGTCCTTTTTTTATCTGACTCACATAACGCTCTGGCATATCGATCTTTATTTCAGCAATATCAATATCTATAAGTTCTACAACCGGACCACCTTTTTGAACCCACTGGCCGACCTCGGTAAATTCCTGAGTAACATATCCGCTAAATGGAGCGGTTATCTTGGACTTTTCTATATCATATTCAAGGCTGTCAACCTGAGCTTGAAACTGTGCTATTCTAGCGCCGAGCGCAGATTTCTCTGATTCTGCGTCCTGGAGTTGCTGGGTTGATGCAACCCCTTTTTGCTCAAGTTCCTCAAACCTAACCAAGTTCTTTCTGGCAAGCTGGAAACGAGCCTGTGCTTCTCTTTTATTTGCCTGTGCCTCTTTTAAATCTATCTCAAGGCTGCGGGTATTAAATTCAGCGATTACTTCTCCTTTTTCAAGGAATTTCCCCTCTGTCCCCGGCAAGCTCTCAACTAAGCCTTCAATTTCACTTGCTATTGTGCTGCTCTTATCTGGCTGAACAGCTCCAACCAAAGTGACAGGTTTCTGAAGAGTTTGCTCCTGTACTTTTTCAACCTCAACTGGGGCCGCTGGAGGTGCTTGGGCCATAGAGTCTAGGCTCAGCAACAAAAATAACATGCTGATACCGATAAAATTTAAAGCATATTTAATAGAAATTGTCATTTGTCTCCCTTTACTACTTAGCTTTGATACCATCTAAAAATACTGTCACATATGTTTCAACTAGTTCTTCATTGCTAGTTTTATTTCTTTTTTTCTCGCCGAATAGTTCTTTTACAATTATATGATTTACTATCATCCCAATGAAAGCCTGTGAGGCGCATAAGGAGTTAACATTCTTGAAAGCACCGTCTTTAATTCTTCCTTCGATATAATCACTAAGTAGCATGTCTACATACTCTACATATGTATTAAAAAACATATCAGAGAGTTCATGACCTTCTAACGCGCTAAAATGAAGAAGTCTTATGAAGCTCGAGTCATTGCCGCATTTTTCCAGCATTCTTTCAGCGATAGATCGAAATATTAAATAGTCGTCTTTTGTGTCTTTGTATGTCTGAATGGGAAGCTCTATTCCTGGCTCATCATCAATCTTCTTTTCAATGATGGCTCCATAAAGATCACTCTTGGTTGAGAAATGTCTGAATATCAAAGATTCATTTACCTCTGCAGCCTCAGCAATCTCCTTGGTCGTAGTGCCGTTGAATCCTTTTTCTGCAAAAAGCTCAATAGCCGTTTCTAGTATCTTATCTCTGGTGGTAGTTTTTTCACTCTGGGCTTGATTGTCTTTTTCAACAGCTTTTTGTGTTGACATTTTGATGTATCCCTGTAGTCTGTAAGTAAGTAATTACTTACAAGCTACCAGCAATGCTAGTTTGTGTCAAGAAAATTAACACAACAGGTTTCAGATATAATAAAATCGGTATTAAATAGATGTAAATCTAAGTGTTATATATAAAAATCAAAGCGTTTATTAATTGTAGATTATGCTTAAATTGTTTTAATATGGGGAAGTTAAACTTTTGAGTTGCCATAGTAAATCATCTATATATTTAAAGGAAGCTGTTAGTGAATCCTATACAATCATTAAGTATTATGGAGGCCTAAATGATTAAGATACTGCTGTTGCTATTTTTCTTTGCAATGACAGCTAGTGCAGGAGCGATGGACTTATCGCTTAAAGATGCAATTGCTGTTGCACTTGAGAACAACAGAGATATAAACATTGAGAAGGAAAACGTTGTAGTTTCTGAGGGAGAAGTTACTACTCAGAAGGGGGCATTTGATCCGATTTTAAACATAAGCTCTTTCTACAATGACGGAGAAACACCGACTGTAAATACTTTTATACCGGACGGCACAGTTAATCAGGAGCAATTCGGAGTTACTGGAAACATTGATGGCAGATTATCTACTGGTACTTTCTATGATGTGTTTAATGTGTCTTCTACCAGAACCGAAACTGACTCTCCTTTAGATGATTTAAGCCCGAGCTGGTTTAACGATGTTACTTTTTCAATTGGGCAGGATCTACTGCGTAATTTTGGAGTAGACGTCAATAACGCATTTGTTATAACAGCCAGAAGATCAAATCAGATTTCTATGAAGGAGTTTGAAAATGTTGTGACAAATGTGCTCCTGGAAGTTGAAAGACGCTATTGGCTATTAGTTGCTGCAGGACAAAACCTTGAGCTAGAGAGAAAGGCACTTGAGCTGGCAATAGATCTTCAGAAGAGAAATGAGATACAGGTAGAGGTCGGAGTACTACCGCCCGTTGCAGTGACACAAGCAAAATCTGAGGTAGCGGCAAGGGAGCTGGATGTAATTGTTGCGGAGAATACGCTTCAGGCGTCTGAAGATGATCTTAAAAATGTTTTGGCCATGGATTTGTCCCTTCAAATTAATACAACAGATGAACCTACTACTGAAGTTTATGAATTTAGTGAACAAGCATCGCTCGAGCAGGCCTATGAGCAAAGACCTGAGATTGAACAGGCGCAGTTGGAGATAGAAAATAGAAAAACTTTAAAGAAATACTATTCCAATCAAAGACTGCCTACTCTTAGCGTTGAAGGTAGCGTAAACCTTCAAGGCCTTGGCGGAGATGAAAATCCTGACAGACTTAGTTTCGGCGGTGAGCCTGAGCCGATACCCTCTAGGTTTTTGGGATCAAGTGAAGCATTTAACCAGATCTTTGGCGCGGATTTTACGACCTGGCAGGTTCTTGGTGTATTTAGATTCCCAATATTTAATAGAGCCGCGCGAGGAGAGTACGTTAAGGCCAGCGCTGAGTTTGACCGAAGTGTAATAGTTCTTAAGAAAACCCAGGACGACGTAGCGCTTGATGTTAAGAGCGCAATAAGAGAGATTGAAAATAGCTTAAGAGCAATTGATGCCGCAAGAGTATCTGTTGAGCTGGCTTCAGAAGTAGTTATTAATGAGCAGGAGCGTCTTAATGTAGGAATTGGAACTACTAGGGAGGTTCTAGAGGCTCAAAGAGACCTAATTGACGCTGGAGTTAGAGAAATTACCGCAATTGCCAATTATAATATAGCTCTTGCAGAGCTAGAAAGAGCTAAAGGAACTCTGCTTGAGAAAGACGGGGTTGTCATTGAAGAATAAGCTATATATTTTTTTATTAGGCGAACTATTAAAAAATAGTTATACAATGTGACATACCTTTCATTTCAGCTATAATATTTTCAACTTTTGATTAAGGAGATTTACATGGCAAGCGAAGCAATAATAGAGATTAGTGATTCAAATTTTGAAGCAGAAGTAGTAAACAGTGATGTGCCTGTATTAGTAGATTTTTGGGCTCCGTGGTGTGGTCCTTGCAGAGCGATAGCTCCTTTGGTTGAGGAGATCTCTACATCATACGAAGGGAAAATAAAAGTTGGCAAAATGAATGTTGATGAAAATCAATCTACAACAATGAAGTTTGGTATTAGAAGTATACCGACAATAATAATGTTTAAAGGCGGCGAAGCAGTAGATCAGATTATTGGCGCAGTTCCAAAAGGTGAAATAGAGAAAGTTGTTGAAAAATCTCTAGCCTAGCAAATGAAAAATATTAATTTATATGGAGCTAACTAGCTACATTAGTTAGCTGCTCCTCAAGTTTTGCAATTTTACTATCAAGCTCATTTATTTCTTTGCTTTTAGCTACGATTTGTTCCGTGTAATCTAGACTGTTTTCATCCTTGCTAGGTGTTGAAGAACCACCAACTTTATTTAGCGCACTCAAAGTAGTCTTTTTGTCAAACTCATAAACAGTTTCTCGCTCGCCGTTAATTCTTTTTGAGTATTTTCTTGAGGCAATTCCGAATTTTCCTAAAACTCTTCCCAGCCACTGAAGATTTTGCCCTTTTTGCTCGGATTTCGGAAGTGACTTCTGAACCTCTGCTGAGAGTGCCTTAGCCGTTATCTTAAATTCTTTATCAGTGTCTTCAAATAAAATTTTATCTTTGCTTCCACTGCAAATTTCACTTAAAACACTCAGAACCGCTAGTTCCCATTTGTCGGGCTGGGTCTGTTTGGATTTTTTTGAGGAACTTTTGCTAACCAAAATTCCTTCGCTGCTATCAGAAGCTTCAATCATTAAATGGGCTAACTTACCAATTTCGAGTAGCACATTTTTTCTCTCAGCTCCAAGTTCTGAGATCTGAAGCCTTATCTTTTGTTTCCCTATAATTTCTTTAGACTTTACATTGACAGTTGATATGCCCTTATCAATTTTCCCTTTAATTTTCCCAATTAGGTCTGACATTATCTCATACCCCCTTTTTAAATAATATACTGAAATCAGCTTTGATGTAAGAGCCTATGAATAAAGTCGATTTTATAGATTGAAGATTCTTCTAGCAAGTATATTTTGGAAAAATGCTTTTAAATTTGATATATTTTCTTTCAAATATTTTTGATGTAAGAGGTGAATTATGTGGTCTAAAGGTCAAAACGTAAAGCTTACTCAGGTGATCGAAGGTAAAAAAGACAGTTTCAATGAAGGTCTTAGAGGTACGATTGTTGAGATATTTGAGATGGATCATGGCAATTCGTACAGGGTTCAGTTTCAAGATGGAAGAGTAGCCAGATTTCCAGAAGAGCTTATGAATGAAGCAGTAGAGATTATTTAATAATAAATTATAATGGACGGATGAGCGCTCTAGCCATAGCGCCGTCAGCGCCTTTAATTTTCACAGGAAGGCAAATCATCTCATAGTTGCCGGGTTTAATATTATAAAGATCAAGTCCTTCTACGGCACATATGCCGGCGCCTAATATGATTTCATGAACCTGGGGCCCGTTATCTTCGTATCCGCCAATTGATAAGTAATCCACACCAATCATCTGTACTTTGCGGTCGGCTAGAAACTGGGCTGCCTCAGTAGATAGGTGCACAAACTTTTTGTTAAAAGGTTTATTTATCCACTTGGATTTTGAGTTTCTAGTCTTAAACAAAATACGCTCGCCGGCTCTTATTCTATGAGGTCTAATTTCTTCGACTTTGATATATTCTTTATCACTAATCTCAATCACACGGGCTTTTCCAATTGCGGCAGTAAGCGGCATTTTATCTATTCCCACTGCAGACTTTTTAAAATGACTTGGAGCATCCATGTGAGTTCCTGCATGAACGGCCATAGAGATATGAGTTAGATTGCAAACATCTCCATTATTTAGATCCAATACTTTTTTGATCTCAATAACAGGATCATCCGGCCAATGTATCATCCCATCCGTGAGTGGAACAGAAATATCTATCCAGCCTTCATCTAATTCTATATGTTTGATTTTGGCCAATGGAACTCTCCCAATTATTCTATTTTGCTAATAATTGTTTGTGCTACTTCAGCGGGCGAAAGATCGTCAGTGTCAATTATGAGGTCTGCCTTTTCATACATAGGTGTTCTTTTCTCTAATAGCTCGCTAGCAGTTTTAATAGGATCATCTACTTGAAGCAGAGGGCGGGAGTTATCATCTTTAATTCGTTTCCATACGCTCTCAACTTTCGCTCTTAGATAAATAGTTAGACCGTTTGATTTCATCGCGTCCCAGTTGCTATTTCTTTGCACCACACCGCCGCCTGAGGCGATTATTAGGTTGTCTCTTTCTGAAAGCTCTTTAGTCGCTTCAGATTCTAGATTTCTGAAATGATCCTCACCATGGTCTGCAAAAATTTGAGTAATAGTTTTCCCAGCTTTATCCTCTATATAGGTGTCAGCATCAATAAATCCATAGTCCAACTTACTAGCTACAATTTTACCAACTGTGGATTTGCCTGCGCCCATAAAGCCTACCAAGAAAATGTTCTTGTGTTTTTGTGTCATTTGTCGAATTGATAGATGGAATTATTTCCTTTTGCGCCTGTTAAGAATTTCTCAACATACTTGCCGATAATATCGCACTCGATATTTACAATGCTTGCTTTTCTAAGCTCTCCAAATGTGGTGGCTTCTTGTGTGAAAGGAATAATATTAACAACAAATTCATTTCCTTCCACGGTATTAATAGTCAAACTCACACCGTCTATAGCTACTGAGCCTTTCTCGACAATATATTTTGCTAATTCTGGGGGAACTGAAAATCTAAATTCAATGGATTCACCTTGCTCAGTTGTTGAAATTACTTCTCCGATACCGTCCACATGACCGTTAACAATATGTCCGCCTAATTTGTCGCCGGCCTTAAGGGCACGCTCTAAGTTAACTTTCTTTCCGACTTCAAGCTCTCCTAGATTTGTTTTTGCGAGAGTCTCATGTGAAGCATCTACTGTGAATGATTTCTCATGAAGTGAAGTTACTGTTAAACATGTGCCATTCACAGCTATGCTGTCACCAAGCACTACCTCTTGCAGGTTAATATTGCCTATAGCAAAGGTGAACTCCACATCTTTGGGTTTTCTTTTTATTTCCTTTACAGTGCCAAGGTCTTCTACTATGCCCGTAAACATCCTAATTTCCTCTTTTAGTAATAAATGTATCGAACAATATGAGTATAACACCTATTGTTATAGCAGAGTCGGCAATGTTAAATGGCGGCCAGTACAGTGAGGGGTTATCGAACCAGTGAAATCCAATAAAATCTGTAACATATCTTAGCCTAAAACGATCAATGGAGTTTCCAATCGCTCCACCTAATATTAAGCCGAGCGATAGCCTAAGCAGTGTGTCCTGCGGTCCTGTCTTCTTTAGAAAATACAATATTACTAATACAGCTGTAATTAGAACGACTGCAAAAAATACTAATCTTACGTTTTCGGGCAGATCGCTGAATATTCCAAACGCAGCCCCGGGATTTCTGACGTGAGTTACATCCAGAACCGGCAAAAGTGCGATCTTGTCATAAAGCGGAACATATTTAACAACCAGCCATTTAGATATCTGGTCCAGTATTACAACAATAGCCGCCACAATTATTGGAATTCTTAGTTTGTGCATTTTATGAAGGTGAGAGTATATAGCGTGGAGTGAATTTCTTCAAATTTTTAATTGTGTTTCTTCCAAGTAGAACGCTCTATGAAATCCCTAGTGCTGAGTTTTGCCTGATCATTCTCTTCAATAGCAAGAAGATAGTTAAAAGTAACAATTGCTTGATCGTATTGACCAAGGGCATATTGAGAAATTCCGAGTATTCGTAGATTTTCATTTCTAAGTGTCTTAGTTGGAAGACCAAACAGATTTGCGTTTATCAGATACTCCGCAGCCTTTTCATACTCAGCTTCATTAAAATAAAGCCTTCCCATGAGATAGTATGCGGGTGCATAATTCGGGCTATTATCGATTATGTTTTGGAGATAAGAGACCTGCTTTAAATTATCAGTTGTTGAGAAAAATTGTTTAATGCCCTCATCTACCAAGCCACCTTGAGAAATGGCTGAGGTTTTAATTTCGAGCTCCCTTCTTAGACTCTGAGTTAGGTCTTCCTTTAATAGGGTTTCAAATATCTCATGAGCCATATCTGAACTTCCCATCTGCCAATTAGAACTGCCCTTAATATTTTCCAGAAAGTTCTGTTGTAATTGACTCTTAGGAGCCGATGTAGAAGCTATCTGACTTGCGCGTTCATAGTTTCCATCGTAGTAGTGTGCATAGGCAAGCCATCTAGTGATTTGAATGTCTGATGGATTATAAGATAAGGCGTCTGAGAATCTTTGACGCGCTTTGTAATAATTGTCGTCATTAAAATGCTCAAATCCTTTATTTTTTAATAATGCGACTTTTCTCGGGCAAGTAGCCTGAAAGATTCCAGGCCTGGTAAATCTGGCCTCTGCAATAGATACTATATCCTCAGGCAGTTCAATAGTTTCCAAATAATCCAGCCATCCTTGGCCAAGCTCGTTTACAGATTTGTCGTAGGCTGAAAAATTTCCTGTTTTATATGCAATTTTATAGTTTTCAATCCCATATGTGTCAATCAAATATCTCGAAAAAGATCCCATGAGTGTATAGCTGATGTCTGATGAATAGTACCAAAATCCTAACCCTAAAATACTTTCAATAGGGGGAGCTAGTTCCATATCAATAATAGCCTTAGACCACTGGTGTGGGGTGAACCTTTGCCCGGGCCAATCTACTGCTACAGCAATGCCTTCGAGCAGTCCTATCTTAGGGCTTATTTTTAAAAGATCATTTCCAAATTCAGCTGACATTACATGCACAAGCTCATGTTTTAAAATAGGATTAGGAAATGAGCTGTATAGCATATGTATTTCATTGTGAATTGGATTTGCAATTGTTGTTTCTCCTGCGCCGGTGACCATTTTTCGAGTTTCAATATCAGGGTAAATATATGAGATTGTTTTCTCTGTACCTTCTATATCCAAATCTTCCTTAATCTGTTTGTATCTCCATTCATGATCGGAGGCAATTAATTCTTTCATTTTAGATTCTGGGCTGCCGGGGGCAAAATATATAATAAAATTTTCTGTCTCAATAGAATCTGAGAGTATTTTATTTGTTACATAGTCACGTGTATAACTTATTCCAATTTTTGCTTCATTAACTGCGATTACTATTATAGAGATACCCACAAGAACGATAAAGATTAGATCCCATGATCTGACTAAACTTTTTGATAAGCCGCTTAGAAATCTTAGAGCGAGAAGTAGAAGTATTCCCCATAGCACAACGCTAATTCGGGAAATGATGAGAGTTAAAGTAATAGGAATTGCCGCGTCATAAATAGGACCGGGAAAGAAACCGAAAATCGGGTTATAAACAAAAATTGAAATCCCGTGGTAGAGTTTCCATAGCGCATATCCTGTTATAAAGATAACTAGGATGAGCCCAAGAAATATTCCTTTCCTGCCAAAGAAGTAACCGCATACGATTCCAAGTGACGTACAAAAAAATACTGAAACTGTGGGTATAAGCAGAAAAAATATAGCCCCTTCTTTAATAAAACAGTCACCTTTAATAAATGAACTAATAAGACCGACTATAAATGCTAAAGCTAGCAATAGCGAAGTTGCAAAGAAAATACTGCCTATATTAATATCTCGTTTTCGTGAAGTTATTCGATTCTTACTTATAACAGCGGCTGAGATAAAGACGCTAAATATTGATAAGTATAAGGCGCTTATAGCCGCATACTCAAAACCTAGAGCACCAATTAAGGGAAAAAAAGTTAGGCAAATAGATAAGATAATCGTAAGTGCGAGTGAAATTAATACGCTCTTTGAAAGAAAAATTTTTTCAAATGTCATTATTGACCCTATTGGTATGGACTAAACTCCAATTCTGGAAATAGTTTACATTATCTATGATACAGACATAGTTGTTTTTCAGCCGTTTTTAAGCTGAAAGGTGATTGGAACTGTGACCCAGCTTGAGATTTCTTTACCGTTTTCTTTGCCGGGCACAAAAATCCAATTTTTCACAGCATCAAGTGCGGAGTCGTCTAAAATTTGATGTCCTGAGGGTCTTAAAACTTCTATATCACCGACTCTGCCGTCAGCCAATACTAGTACTTTGAGCTTAACCTCACCTTCGTACCCCCTTTTTCTGGCTGATCTTGGGTAATAAGGTTTTGGGTTATGATTATAGTCTGGGTAGGCAAGTGAATACTTAGGCTCTGAGATTGATGCAACTTGGGCATTTGTTTTTGAAGAGCTTTCCTTAATACCTGCCTGGTCTGTGTTTGAAGATTTTTGAGAAGTGTTGGCAGTAATTTGCTCAGCTTTTGATACCGGCTTTTTTTTATTCGGTATTTTTTCAACTTTTTTAGTTTTAGGTTTTTTGACTATTTCTTTTTTGATAATTTCATTAAGTGGTTTTTGCTCAGTAATTATTTCAGGCTTGCTATCTGAATCCTGTTTTTCCTGCACTTGTTGGTTTTCGCTCTCTTTCTCGCTAGTTATAAGGCCAACCATGACAGTACCACTTCTAACATCTCCGGATCCGGCTTTCGATAGTGGATACCTAAAAAAATACAACAGTACTGCAGCGATCAGAATTACGTGAAACCCTACAGACAGCAGTACAAATTTATTTAGCTTATATTTTTTCATTTTGTTTTACTTAAAACTAGTATACAAATATATTTTACAAATGGGAGACATTAAATAAATAAAAAGGATAAAAGGAGAGTGAAATGGCATATCTAATTATCAAAACATTACTTACGGCGCTAATCATAGTTGGTATTTCTGAAATAGGTAAGCGCTACACTACCTTTGCAGCACTACTGGCGGCGCTTCCACTAACCTCACTTCTAGCTATGATATGGTTATATATCGATACGAAGGATGCGGGAAGGATCGCTGACTTGTCTATCTCAATATTTTGGCTTGTGTTGCCAACCCTTATCTTCTTCCTGATTCTGCC
>JBCCIH010000018.1 GCA_039028315.1 Thermodesulfobacteriota bacterium
AAGGTAGTCCTTTCATCATTGTGAGGATAGAAACAAGATCGCCGTAAACCCTTCCTGTCTTACCCCTTATAAGCTCAGCCATATCAGGGTTGCGCTTTTGCGGCATAATGCTTGAGCCGGTTGTAAATTCATCCCCCAGATCTAAAAAGTCAAATTCTTTCGAAGACCAGAGTACAAATTCCTCAGATATTCGGCTTAAGTGCATCATAAGCGTGCTTGAGGCGGATATGAACTCAACAATGAAATCACGATCGCTTACACTGTCAACACTATTGTTTGTTATATCGGCAAAACCCAGCAGCCTGGCAACCATTTTTCTGTTTATAGGAAAACTTGTACCAGCTCCAGCACCGGCTCCGAGGGGAGAAGCATTTATACGTTTAAGGCAGTCTATATAACGTTCCCTATCCCTCTTTAGCATCTCAAATAGTGCTAGTAGCTGGTGGGATAAAAGTATAGGTTGTCCGCGTTGCACATGTGTGTAAAGAGGTATTACAGCGTCTATGTTCTCATCGGACAATTCAACCAGCCTAGTGCAGATAGCCTCTATTAAGTCTATAATTTCATCTATTTCTTCCCTTAGATAAAGACGCATGTCGAGCGCAACCTGATCGTTACGGCTGCGTGCAGTATGTATCTTTCCGCCTATGTCCCCAATTTTTTCTATAAGTCGGCGCTCGATATTTAGATGAATATCCTCAAGCTCTTGTCTGAAAGGAAACTTTCCTGACTCAATCTCTTTTTCAATCTGCTTAAGACCCTTTATGATTTGATCAGCTTCTTTTTTTAATATTATCTTCTGGCTGGCAAGCATGGTTGCATGTGCAATACTGCCTTGGATATCCTCCTTATATAGCCTCTTATCAAAATCTATAGAGGCAGAGAACTTCTCGGCAACCTTGTGAGTTCCTTTCTTAAATCTTCCGGCCCAAGCTTTCTTTCCCAATTTATTTCTCCTTTAAAGTCATTATATTACCAACATTTTAGATAAGTTAGAACAGTTTAATTCACAAACTCTATCATGATGTCTGAGAAATATATAGTAAGGCTGAGAAAAATTGCTTTAAGTTAAATGGATTTTAACGCTGAGATCGCTTCATTTACATGCGCTTTATAATTAAGTTGGGAGGAGTAAATGTGGCGAACAATGCCATCTTTGTCTATGACATAAGTGACCCTCCCAGGGAGTATTCCCAACGTTTTAGGCACGCCGTATTCCTTTCTAACGTCTTCATCGGGGTCACTTAAAAGTTTGAACGGAAGTGAATGGGCATCAGAAAACTGCTTATGTGATTCTACTGTGTCAGAGCTGATACCAAGTACCTCGGCATTTTCTATTTCCTTGAATTGCTCAATGTTATCCCTGAAGTGGCAAACCTCTTTAGTACATACCGCTGTGTTATCTTTTGGGTAAAAGAAAAGCACGACAGGGCTTTTCCCTAGAAAGTCTTGAAGCTCTATTGCTTCACCGGTATCAGAAAATAAGGCAAAATTTGGAGCAGTATCGCCAATTTTAACTATTTGTGCCAAAATGCTATCTCGTATGTTATGGATTTAGAGTTAGGTTACCTAATTTTTCAAAAATGCTTAGAAATTAATTAGGATCTATTATCCAGGATGGTGAAAAGACTTAGTATTTCCCTAAGGTGGCGAGTATTAAGAAAGTTTTCTCTTACAAATTCTTTGGCTTTAGCGCCAATCTGCCTCATCTTTTCGGGATTTTGAAGAAGCTCTCTTATTCTTAACGCGGCTCCTTCTGGGGAATCGACTAAAAACCCTGTGTGGTGGTTTACTATCTGAAGTCTAATTCCTCCAGTGTTGCCTCCGATAACTGGTTTTCCTTTCCACATAGCCTCGGTCACTGTTAGCCCAAAACCTTCTTTTAATGATTTTTGAAGAATAATGTCCGAAGCTCTTTGAAGTGCGTTTATTGTTATGTGTGCGTCGGGGGGCAAAAGTAATATATGTATATCTTTATCATCCCCTGCCGCCTCTCTTACCTCTTTAAGAACTTCTTCTCCCTCTGGATCATCAGTTGCTCCACCACCCGCTAATACTAGTTGTATTTTAGGCACAGATTCCACTACAAGCCTAGCAGATTCCTTTACAAGCTTATAAGTTTTGATTACGCCTATAGGGTCTTTAAAGCGGTCATATCTAGAGACCTGAAGCATTATTGGTCTCTGTGGATCGAGGTTAAATTCTTCATATACAGATTCTATCTGAGCCTGATCAAGGTCCATGTTTTTCTCGCTAAGCGGGTCAATACTTGGTGGGATCAAATACTGAGTATGAGGAAGCTCCTGTGCATAGTCTGCTAGAGAGAAAAAGCTGGCGTCATAGTCTTTTACATATTGGCTCAAGAAATTCCACACCGGCGGATATGGATTGCTTGCATCTATATGACATCGCCAAACCCACTTTCCTTTTCTATTTGGGCAAAGTTGTAAAAGTGGCGCTGGCTGAGGGTCGTGGATAATAACGTAGTCAGCATCTTCTAAGATAGGGCGAAGTGTTTGGGCATTTTTTGCATTGGTTTCCTTATATGCTTCGAGTAAATCATTTGATATATCAACAGCGTCTCCCTGAAGCGCATTGTGCATGCTTTTTGTGCATTGATAAAACTTATCCTCGCCGGTGATTACCTCCCAGCTTGTCTCAATCCCAAGCTCGTTCATGAGCGGCACCATTTTCATAAGTATCTCGGCCACTCCTCCGCCTACTCGGGTGGAGTTCACATGCACAAATTTTTTCCCTTTCATTGGAGCTGAGAGCTGCTTCAGTTTTTCTACTGCTTCTTCACCCGCAACTCTTGCATATGAGTTAAGAAGTTCGCTCAATTGCTTTCTCCTTTGAAAAAGTCTGTAAATATTTGAGCGCTTCTAGATCTTATCTCTTCTAATGTAAGAAAATAGCAATCTAGGTTATCAATAATTTCTATAGTTAAGGCTTTATGATCGTTTTGACCTAACCACTGGTATATGTTCTCGGAGGGCAGATTGGTGTAAATATAATGATAATATATGCTGCCTAAGGATAACTCACCGAATACGTTTGGAAGCTCATTGGGTTTGTTAATAACAATATCTGTGTCAAATACAACTATTTCTGAGCGTGTGAACTGGAATTGTTCACCTTCTTTGCTGTTTTGATATGATTGGTTTTCTTCAATGTGTGAATCCAGAACTTCAATTAACTTTTTTCTTATATCTTCAGCGTCATAGCCAAGGGGATTGATTAAACCTAACCTCTCGGTAAGTTTGTTGTCATGAAGACTATTATAAGCCCACATTGCAAAGTCATTGTAATACTCAGGCTTTTCAAAAGCTGGCCTAAGCTTTCTATTCCAAAAATGATAAAAGATTGATCCAGGATGAATCGTAATTATTGCGTCACGCAACTCCTGTATATTTTGCGCCCTGATGCCAGTAGCAATTTTGAGCATTGCACAATCTTTAATCTTTAAAGGTTGTATATTTTCTGTTTTCGAAGTCATAATTAGAGACGTAAGTATAGAGTCTTTTTGCTAATACTCAATGCCAGAAATAAAAAAGATAAGGAGATGAACATGGAAGTGTTTGAGTGCGTTTCGACTTTAAGTTCTATAAGGAGTTATCATGACAAAAAAGTGCCAGACGATATTGTGATGGAAGTTATTGAAGCAGGTAGGCTTGCGCCAAGTGCTCATAACGATCAGCCCTGGGAATTTATCCTCATAAGAGATAAATCGATACTCCAAGAGATGCCCAAGTACTGCTTAAGCGGGAGCTTTATCGCACAGGTAGATTTCGCCGTAGTTGTTGTAACGGACCCGTCCTCGAAATGGCATGAGATAGACAGCACGCGCGCTGTACAGAATATGGTACTCACAGCATGGAGTCATAAGCTTGGGTGTTGTTGGATAGGAAGGCTTGAGAAAAAAGGGCTTATGGAATATTTAGATATTCCAAAGCATTTAAATGTCTTAACTGTTCTTCCTTTTGGCTATTTTGATGAGAGAATGATCAGCTCAGTAAAATTCAGAAAAGACCCATCGCAGGTATTTCATTTAAATGCATACGGCACTAGGCTTTAGAATAGTCAATTAATTTGAACTGCGGAATGTATGAGTTCTTATCCCCGCAGCTTTTTATGACCTTAACGGCATTTTTTTGCTGCCTTATTTTTATTTTGTGGATCATTTCATCAGATTTGGTTTCAAACTTAATATTAGATTTTTTATCTCCCTTCTTAACACTTTTTAAACTCACTTCTGTTATCTCTGATATTCCTGTTTCAAGCCTAAGGTAAAATTCTGCGGCCTGAACGAAAGGTTCATAGCACGAACGCCCTCGGTAGTGAGCTATATTAATTTCCCCATCTTCATACTCTTTTATTATCCCCTCTGCTGCTTGTCCTTCTGTAACCCTTCCGTAAATAAGCCCATGAGGCAGACACACAAAGGTCGATGCAAATCTGTGCCCGCCTATATGATTGACTTCCCATATTTGTCGGCCATTAGGGCCTTTGGCAACATCCAAATAAACCGGCATCCCAAACTTGCCGCAGCAGGTGTCATACTCTCCGTTGGTGCAGATTGCATATATTTTTTCATCTGATAAATGATCTTTGGATTTTAGGATTTTTTTTAATTTTATTGATAGCAACTCCTCATAGTCTTTAAACTTTATCTTGTAGAGCCTAGGGCTTTTTTCGGTCGAAACGGCTATGAATAAAGTTAGATAATCGTCCGAATTGTCATGCTTTTTAATAAGCTGAAGACGTGAGCTTGATATGGATTTAAGTTCTTTTTGTATGTGGGATTTTACTTTTTTAGGGATTCTACTGTCTTTAAAAGCACTTCCTGACCAGTGCCCCCTATACTCAACTAGAAGCCATATGTCAGCCCTGGTTGCGGTTCCAAACATCTCTTCATTTGCATTTAGAGAGCTCTCGGTACATAGAATTTTATTTTTTATTGGCATTTTATACTCTTATTGTTTAGTATTGCTTCCGTAGATTTTTTCAGCGCTCAAATTATACATGAAAAAGGATATGAAATGAGTAAGAGAGTAATCGGCATAGATATTGGCGGAACAAATCTAAGAGGCGCACTTGTAGATGAAAATGGCAATATTCTAAAAAGAATGCAGATATTATCAGAGGCAGATGAGGGCATTCGTAAACTGGTTGATAATCTCGCAGCATTTATAAATGAGATAAGCCATGGTCACAATGTTGGTCACATAGGGGTCGGGATACCTGGGATAATTGATTCCAAAAATGGAGTAATTACTCAGGCGCCAAATATATTAAACGTAGATGATTTTCCACTACGAGAAGTGCTCGATGATAAATTAGGAGGGGTTGTAAGCGTTGTTATAGAAAACGATGCCAATAGCGCTGCTCTTGGGGAGTGGTGGATGGGAGCAGGAAAACAGATTAATTCTATGCTTATGATAACTATGGGTACTGGAGTCGGCGGAGGAATAATCTTAGATAATAAACTCTGGACCGGATCAGACGGAATGGCAGGAGAGATAGGTCATATCACAATTTATCCAGATGGCGCAAAATGTAACTGCGGCAACTATGGCTGTCTTGAGAGCTACGCATCTGCAACGGCTATAAGGCGAATGGTTCATGAGGGGCTTGAAGACATGAGTCAGGCTACAAGTTTAAGGGATGACGTAAAGGGAGCACAAGTTGAGGACATCCCTGAGATTGTGGCAAACGCGGCAATAGCTGGCGATAATTATTCACTTAGGATTTGGGAAGAGGTTGGTAAGGCTCTTGGTATAGGGATAGCAAGCCTTGTCAATTTGCTCAACGTTGACATGATTGTCATTGGCGGCGGAGTATCAAACGCCTGGGATCTATTTATTTCCACACTCAGTGAAGAAGCTCACAGACGCGGCTTTAGAGCGCCAATGAAAAGAGCACAAATAATGAGAACTAAGTTAAAAGATGACGCCGGGATTCTTGGTGCATCTTATTTAGCACTCCAGAGTATTGATAAGAAGGATTAAACTTATTTTGGCCTGTTTAGTTTAAATCTTAGCACCTTGTTATTTTTATCTTGAACCTTAAATCTGTTGTCGATTCTAATACCACCAACCCACATGATCTCACCACCTGATAAGAATAAGGGTACCCTGGACCTCATAAATTTAGGTAGCTTAATATCCGTAAAGTAGTCCTGCAATTTTTTAGAGTCCCTCATACCAAGGGGTATAAATCGGTCACCCGGATTGAAATTCCTTACTTCTATAGGAAATGTAGCAGCATCTAAATCAAAATATGCTATAGATTCATCACTTTCATCTAAAGAATCAGTGCTTAAAATCGAGACTTCTACCTCAAGCTCAGGGAATCCCCATTTCCCCTCGGCGGTAATTTGATAGGAAAAACCACGCTCTAATTCTGCGCTGCTAGTTAGTAGAAAAGTTTCATAGCCTTTAACAACCAAGTTGCCTGCTGGAAGCTCAATCTCACCGGATGTAGAATCTGATAAAAGAAAATCATCAGCTGAAACTAGATGTGTTGAAGAGATGTTTTTTAAGCTTAAATATGCATTTTCCATAGCCGTTCTCAAGAGAGAGAACCTAAGGGTTTTTTCTAAGCTGCTATAGTTTCTTAAATCTCCAACTAATTCATCACCATTTCTACTAAATACTTGCTCAAAGTGTTTGTTAGCTTCTTTGGATATATACTCATCTTCTGATCTTAAAATATCGGCAGTTCTAGAAAGAGTCTCTTTAATCTGCGGGTTATATTGTACAAGCGATGGCATTAAGTCATGTCTCATCTTGTTTCTAAGGTGCTCATCAGATTTGTTTGTGGAATCCTCTACCCACTTAGCCCCTTTTGATCTGAGATAACTCTCAATTTCTTCTCTGCTTGTTTCAATTAGCGGCCTAACAATATTCTTTGATACAGGAGGTATGCCGGAGAGTCCTTTTGAGCCGCTTCCACGAATAAGCCTCATAAGCACAGTCTCTGCCTGGTCGTCTAATGTATGAGCGGTGGCGATTTTAGTCGCATAGTGCTTATTTAGCACTTGGTCAAAGAATTTATATCTAAGAGTCCTGGCAGCATCTTCAGTCGATAGGTTATGCTCCTCTTTATACTTTAGCGTATCAACCTCTCCGTAAACATAAGTAAGCCCTAGAGACTTTGAGCAATCTTTTACGAAATCAGCGTCTCTTTTTGCCTCTTCTCCCCTTATGCCGTGGTTTAAGTGTGCAACGATAAGTTCAAGACCATAGTCAATTAGTTCATTTAGAACGTAGAGCATAGCAATAGAGTCAGCTCCTCCCGAGACTCCTAGCACTACTTTCTCGCCCTGCGTTAGCATGCGGTATTTTTTAAGTGTCTTTGTTACTCTGGATAGCATTTTCCGAATTGTTTGTTGCCAGACCCGCAGACATGATGATTCTAAATGCGTCCTCTACTGAAATTGGTAGTTCTGTTACATCTTCTTCGGGAATCATTATATAATACCCGCTAGTAGGATTGGGAGTGGTAGGAACGAAAATACTAACGACCTTTCTTCCCGATTTGTTGTGGTGTTTGCCATCTTCTATTGTGCCAGTGATAAATCCGATTGAGTAAATTCCCTTTCTTGGATATTCAAACATAGCAACTCTCTTTAGGTTTTTCATACCCCTTCCCATAAGGGTTTCAATAATCTGCTTTGATGCTATGTATATAGTTCTTGCAAGAGGGATCTTGGTAATTATATATTCACCAAAACCAAGAAGCTTTCTGCCTAAGATATTTCTGGCAACAGCACCAACAATAAGCACGATCAGTAGTGCTCCAAGTAGACCAATAAGGAATAATATTGTTTGGGAAACTAGAGGGTTCTGTTGATTAAGAAGTTCACCAATAAATTTATTGGGTGCAGCGCTAACTAGCCCTATAATCCATGTTCCAAGCCAGTATAGTACCGCTATAGTAAGGGCGAACGGTATGGTAACCAGTACGCCTGTGAGTATGTTGTTTCTGAAGAAACTATACAAATATTTCATACATTAGTCTGTATGCTTATCTATTGAATCACGGAGAAATCTGCTTGGTTTAAAGACTACGGCTTTTCTCTCTGCAATCTCAATTGTTTCTCCGGTGGCAGGGTTTCTTCCTTTTCTGGCTTTACGGTTTTGAACCCTAAAGCTGCCAAAGCGCGGAAGCTTTATTCCCTCACCTTTGCTCAGTCTGTCCTTTGCAATGTCAAAGAAGAACTCAACTATCTCAGCTGACTCTCTTTTTGACAGGCCAATCTTTGTGTGAATTACATCTGCAAGCTCTTTTTTTGTCATCACTATACCTCGCTTTAATGTTCTATATTGTACGTAATTCGGCTCCAAGAGCCAAGCCTAGTTTTTTAAGTGTTTTTTCTTGTACTTTATTAACTTCTTCTTCTGTTAAAGTTTTATCCGCTGCCCGGAGCTGAAGTGATACTGCAACGCTCTTTTTACCTTCGTCAACATGCTCGCCAGTGTATACATCAAATATTGCCGCATCCTCAATTAAATTAGATCCAATTTTGTTTATCTCTTCTAAAATACCTGAGGCCGGTACTGACTCATCTACAATTAGTGCGATATCTCTACGTACCGAAGGAAACTTGGGAAGCGGTTTAAATGATTTTGTCTTATCTTTTGCGATAGCTGAGATTTGATCAAGGTCGATCTCAAGAACATAAACTTTATTAGAAATATCAAGCTTCTCACTCAAATCAGGATGGAGCTCGCCTATATAACCTAATTCTCTATCGCCAACTTTAATAAGTGCCGACTTTCCGGGGTGAAGAAATCCAATTTCCTGAGCATTCTCAAATTCAACATCCTCCCAGCGAATAAGGGCTTGAAAGCCCCTTTCCAAAATGCTCTTGAAATCAAAGAAATCAAATTCCTCCTTTCCCCAGAATTCCGGCGCTCTCTTTCCGGTTGCCAAAGCTGCTATTTTTCTAATTTCATTGGGTAATTCACTATCTTGGTTTGGTAGGTAAACTCTGCCTATTTCAAAAAGTCTTAGGTCCTGCTCTTGATGGTTTAGGTTAAGTACTGCGTTTTTAAGAATTCCAGGCAGCATGCTTGTTCTCATAACTGATGTTTCAGTTGTTAGCGGATTTAATATCTTGAGCGCATCTGATTTACTAACCAAACTTAACATTTCATGGTCTTCAAAACTGTAATTTATAACCTCATAAAACCCGCTGGCCACTAAGACCTGTTTTAATTGATCCTGAACCAATTTGTTGGTATTTAAAGTGTCAGATGACATAGCCACTTGAGGTAGTGTGGTGGGTATATTGTTATATCCATAGAGCCGCGCTGCTTCTTCAATTAAATCAATCTCGCGTGTTATATCAACTCTAAATGTGGGAATTTTAAATGTATACTCGCCGTTTTGAGCTTTGACTTCTTCAAACTCAAGCCCCGTTGCGATTCTATTTATATCTTCGGCTTTGATATTTGTTCCAAGTGCTTTGTTAGCTCTATCTAGTGAAAGCGTGACCTCATTAGGCGCTATAGGATTCGGGTATTGATCTATTTCACCTCTGGCAATTTGACCCTCGCCCAGCTCCCTTATTAATTCAGCAGCTCTGTTCAGCGCTTTTACTACAGCGTTAGGATCTACTCCTCTTTCAAATCTATATGATGACTCAGATCTTAGTCCGGTTGCTTTTGAAGTCTTTCGTACAGTAACCGGATCAAAATATGCACTTTCTAAAAGGACGTTCTTAGTGTTTTCTGATACCTCAGTATTTGCCCCGCCCATTACGCCTGCTAATGCAACGGGTTTTTTGCCGTCACATATTAGTAAATCGTTTTCAGTAAGTTTTCTCTCAACATCATCCAAGGTTTTTAATATTTCTCCATTTGTTGCAGCCCTTACTACGATCTTGTGATCTTCAAGTAGGTCATAGTCAAAAGCATGGAGCGGCTGGCCATACTCTAAAAGCACGAAGTTCGTGATATCGACTACATTGTTGATTGACCTTATGTCAGAAGCCTCGAGTCTTCTCTTAAGCCAGTCCGGAGACGGGCCGATTTTCACATCATTTATAACTCTGCATGAGTATCTGGGACATTTCTCAGGGTCTACTAGTTCAACCTTTGCAATTTGGTTTATATCATCACCTGATTCTTCAACAGTTTCATCAGGGTGTTTAACAGTATTTCCGGTCAGAGCCGCAACTTCTCTTGCAACTCCAATTACGCTTAAACAGTCAGGGCGGTTAGGAGTAATACCCACTTCAAATACTATGTCGTTTAATCCGAGTACATCAGTAATTGGCGCCCCAACTTCGCTGTGATCCGGAAGAATTATAATGCCGTCGCTCTCTTCACCTAGCCCCAGTTCATTTTCAGCGCAGAGCATCCCTTCTGAGACTTCGCCTCTGATTTTAGCTTTCTTTATCTTAAGTCCATCTTCAAATTTGGGTCCGGGAGGAAGGTGAGCACCTATTTTTGCCAGTGCAACCTTATCACCAGCCTTCATATTGGTTGCTCCGCACACTATAGGATATGTGTTCTCGCCATCTGTTACTTTACAAAGCGAGAGCTTCTCAGCATTTGGGTGAGCTTCTTTCTCAAGGATTTGGGCCGACACTACATTCTCAAGACCCTCGCCTTGATAAATGACATCTTCGACCTCAAGCCCGGCCATAGTTAGGCTGTGGGATAGTTCTTGGGGGGATAGATCAAAATCTATGTAATCTCTAAGCCAGTTAAGTGTGAATTTCATTTTAACCCCGGGTCAATATGAAATATTTACATATTCTAAGTAGAGGGTCAATACCGCAACAAAGATATTTTTTCAGGATAGGTCTTATCTAGACAAAGATTCATGAATCGGGGGAAAATTTATGTCTAATGTATCTATGAGGACGGATCATCAGATATTTTGATTATTAACTTACCTTTATTTGAGCCATCAAAGAGTTTATTAAGTGCGCTTGGCGCCTGTTCTAGTCCATCAACTAGATCAATCCTATACTGTAACTTCCCCTCAGAATACCACTTACCCAGGTCTTGTATTGCCTCATTGGCGCGCTGCATGTAGTCGAGCACTAAAAATCCTTCCATAAGCGCTCTTTTTGAAATCAAGTTTGATAAGTTAGAGGGGCCGGGCTGAGGTTTTGTATTATTATATTGAGAAATCATGCCGCAAATAACTAGTCGTGCATTTATATTGATAAGATTTAACACTGCCTCTAGTATTTCACCACCAACATTGTCAAAATAGACATCTATACCGTCAGGGCATAGCTTGGTTAAACTATCAAGAACATACTCTTCTTTATAGTTGATGGCGGCATCAAAACCCAATTCATCTGTGATCCACCGGCATTTCTCATCGCTACCAGCGATACCAACTACATGACATCCTTTAATCTTTCCGATCTGTCCAACAAGAGATCCTACAGCGCCGGCTGCCGCTGAAACAACCAATGTCTCACCTTTATTGGGCTTGCCAATATCCAAAAGTGCAAAATATGCTGATAGCCCTATGTGGCCGAAAAGACCAAAATGTGCAGTAAGCGGAATAGATGGAATGTTTGGCAAGATAGTAAGTCCAGAACCATCAGTAATTGAGTAGTCTTGCCACTGTAATAGTCCTTGTACGATACTTCCTTTGGGGAAAGCATCGTTGTTAGATTGCTCGACTATTCCTATTGTTGCCCCGAGCATGACATCACCAATGGAAATAGGAGATAAATAGGAATTATCTGATGCCCAATTTCGGTTTGTAGGATCAAGAGACAAATAGATATTTCGTACCAATATTTCGCCTTGTGATGGTGACGGAACAGATTCCTGGGTGAATTCAAAATCTGTTTCTTTCACAGCGCCAACTGGGCGAGCCGCAAGTCTCCATTGTCTGTTGATTGAAGAATTCATTCTACCTCTCCTAGAATTTCGTTGAATTGTAGATCTAAAAGAAGTGAGGCATTTTGTTAAGGCCTCACCATGTTCTGAGTATAGCTGTTATTATGTTCTAGCCTAACTTAGACCAAATCAAAGCGGTCTAAGTTCATAACCTTGGTCCAAGCTGCCACAAAGTCATGCACAAACCTCTCTTGGGAATCCTCTGAGCCGTAGACTTCTGCAAGTGCTCTAAGCTCCGAGTTAGATCCAAAAATAAGATCAACACGAGTGCCGGTCCATTTTAGATCGCCACTTTTGCGGTCGCGACCTTCAAACTCTGCCTGCTCTTCAGAAGTCGCCTGCCATGTTGTTCCCAAGTCTAGAAGATTAACAAAGAAGTCATTTGTTAGAGTATCCGCTCTATTTGTAAATACGCCGTTTGCTGATTCTCCAAAGTTAGTGTTTAGAACCCTAAGCCCGCCAACTAGAACACTCATCTCGGGCGCTGTTAGAGTTAGGAGCTGTGCTCTGTCTACGAGCATATCCTCTGCCGATGCTACACATTGTTCGGTGAAGTAGTTTCTAAACCCGTCAGCTACTGGTTCTAAAACTGCAAATGACTCCACATCAGTTTGTTCTTGAGAGGCATCGCCCCTTCCTGCTGTGAAAGGTACTGTTATGTCATGGCCCGCATTTTTAGCAGCCTGCTCGATAGCAGCACTTCCTCCTAGAACAATAAGGTCAGCGATTGATACCAATTTGCCGCCGCTCTGTGAGTCGTTGAATTGTTTTTGAATAGATTCAAGTTTCTCGAGCACAGATGCTAGTTCAGATGGATTATTAACTTCCCAGTCTTTCTGTGGCGCTAGTCTTATATGCGCTCCATTTGCGCCGCCTCTCATATCAGAGCCTCTAAAGGTAGAAGCTGATGCCCAAGCGGTTGATACTAGCTGGGATACAGAAAGCCCTGATCCTAGGATGTTTGTTTTTAGTGATGCTATATCATTTTCATCAATTAATTCATGAGTTACTGCCGGTATAGGGTCTTGCCATATTAGTTCTTCATCTGGCACTTCAGGTCCGAGGTAGCGAACCTTAGGCCCCATATCACGGTGAGTGAGCTTGTACCATGCCCTGGCAAACGCATCCGCAAACTCATCAGGGTTTTCATAAAAGCGCCTAGAAATGGGCTCATAGATTGGATCCATTCTAAGTGAAAGGTCTGTGGTTAGCATAAACGGCGCATGTGATTTTGATGAATCATGCGCATCTGGCACTGTTCCTTCTCCGCCTCCGTTTACCGGTCTCCACTGATTTGCACCTGCCGGGCTTTGGTAGAGCTCCCATTCATAGCTAAATAGGTTTTCAAAGAAATTGTTGCTCCATTTTGTTGGAGTTGTTGTCCATGTTCCCTCAAGTCCACTGGTAATGGTGTCTCCGCCACTACCCGTTCCATAAGTATTTAACCAGCCGAGACCTTGCTCCTGGATAGGCGCTGCTGCAGGCTCACGTCCTACATACTTGTCCGGGTCAGCCGCTCCGTGGGTTTTCCCAAAAGTGTGCCCGCCAGCGATAAGAGCTACTGTCTCCTCATCGTTCATAGCCATTCTGCCAAATGTCTCACGTATGTCACGGGCTGCGGCAATAGGATCAGGATTACCGTTAGGGCCTTCAGGGTTTACATAGATAAGTCCCATTTGAACTGCGCCTAGAGGGTTTTCAAGCTCTCTATCGCCAGTATATCTTTTATCTCCAAGCCACTCACTCTCAGAGCCCCAGTAAACATCTTCCTCTGGCTCCCACACGTCCTCACGACCGCCGCCAAAGCCAAACGTTTTAAAGTCCATTGACTCTAGAGCACAGTTACCTGCGAGTATCATCAAATCTGCCCATGAGATTTTTTTGCCGTATTTTTGTTTAACAGGCCAAAGTAGTAAGCGGGCTTTATCCAGGTTGCCGTTATCCGGCCAGCTGTTAAGAGGAGCAAAGCGCTGTGTTCCAGAGCCCCCGCCCCCTCTGCCGTCTGCGATACGATAGGTTCCCGCACTGTGCCAAGCCATACGGATAAATAGCGGTCCATAATGGCCAAAGTCTGCCGGCCACCAGTCTTGTGAATCTGTCATAAGATCGAATATGTCTTGTTTAACTGCTTTTAGATCGAGCGTCTTAAACTCATCAGCATAGCTAAAATTCTCACCCATTGGGTTTGATAATGATGAGTTTTGGCGAAGGATATTTAACTTTAGCTGGTTTGGCCACCAGTCTTTGTTAGATGTTCCTGAGCCTCCCCCGTGTTTAAGCTGCCCGTGAGTAAACGGGCACTGTGCTCCATTTGTGTTCTTAGCCATTTTTTAAATCTCCCTAATAATTAGTCTTATGAATAAGATAATCAATAATCATTATAGTTGTCTAATATTAATTTTCTATGTATTCTATAGTTAAAACCTATAGCAATAGAGTCAAAGTTATGGAACTTCATCAACTTAGATATTTTGTAGCGGTGGCAGAGACAGGAGGTTTTAGTAAGGCCGCCAAAAGGTGTTATGTTGCCCAGCCTTCTCTTAGTCAGCAGATTATTAAACTTGAGCACGAGCTCGGCCAGGAGCTTTTTGAAAGGCTCAGCAGAAAAATTGTTCTAACTGAAGCGGGGAAGGCCCTGTTGCCAAGGGCAAAGCTGATTTTAAAAGAAGCCGGCAATATTAAATCAGCGATACACGAAGATGTAGACTCGGGCTCTGGAACATTGTCCGTCGGCCTTATCCCGACAATAGCCCCTTATCTACTCCCTGGTTCTATGGATAGATATCACAAGCAATTTCCACTCTCTAGAATAAAAATAAACTAAAATCTTACCGAGAGGCTTATAAGAAGTATTATTAATTTGGAGATCGATCTTGCAATAATGAGTCTGCCGATTGAAGACCCTCTGATACAAACAAAGGATCTATTTAACGATCCGCTTGTATTGGCTTTATCACCTGAGCACCCTCTTACAAAGTACAAAAATATTAAAATTGACGATCTAAAGTCAATTCCTTTCATTGCTCTTGAGGAAGAGCACTGTCTTGGGGAGCAGATAAAGAGTTTTTGCTATGAAAAGCAAGTGAATCCTGATATTATCTGCCGCACTTGGAATCTATCCACAATTCAGCAGTGCGTATCATTTGGCAACGGTATATCATTAGTTCCTAAGATGCTGGTCTTGACCGACAGCTCTAACAGCTGTGAGTATAGAGAGATTAAAGGGCAGTCTCCGTTTAGAACTGTGGTGGCAGCCTGGCATAAGGACAGAAAACTGTCTAAACTAGCACAAGAGTTTATCTCAATAGTATCGGAGGAATACAAATTTCTCTCAGAGTCATATTAGATGAAGAAAGTATATCTTGATTATAATGCTACAACGCCAATAGACCCAAGGGTTATTGAGGAAATGCTTCCCTATTTATCTGAGCACCACGGAAATCCTTCCAGCATTCACTCATATGGCAGGCAAGCTAAAAAGGGTCTTGATGATTCAAGAGAACAAGTAGCTCAGCTTCTTAATTGCAGTGCAAAAGAGGTAATGTTTACATCAGGAGGAAGCGAGGGAGCAAATTTTGCAATTAAAAGTGCAGCCCTAGGAAGCCTTAAAGAAAAAGGTAATCACATAATCACCACAAAGGTTGAACACGAGTGTGTTCTCGAATCATTTCACTACTTAGAAAAACAGGGGTACGAGACCACATATCTTGATGTTAATTCCGATGGACAGATCGATATTGACGAGCTTCGAGACAGCATATCAGATAAAACGATCTTGGTCTCATGCATCTATGCCAATAATGAGACAGGTGTCATATCTCCCATAGAAGAAATTGCCAGCATCGTAAAAGAGCAAGGTATTGCCTTTCATACTGATGCGGTTCAAGCAGCGGGCAAGCTGCCCATAGATGTAGAGAAAATACCTGCCGACTTTCTTTCTATTTCAGCGCATAAATACTACGGCCCAAAAGCAGTAGGAGTGCTCTATATAAGAGACGATTTTTCTCAGAAAGTCACTCTGCCTGCACAGATTCACGGGGGTGGTCAGGAAAGGGGCAAACGCTCTGGAACTGAGAATATTGCAGGTATTGTAGGGCTTGGGTACGCAAGCAATCTAGCTTGTAGAGAAATGAGCTCTGATCAATCTAAAATAGGCGAGCTTAGGAATAAACTGTTAAATGAAATAAGTGCTAATATTAAGGGAGTAAAAATAAACGGCTCGATGGATAAAATTCTATGGAATACACTTAACATCAGCATAGAAGGAGTTAGGGGCGATTCTCTTGCAATGAATTTAGATATTGAAGGTGTGGCCGTATCCACTGGTTCAGCATGCTCAGAGGGTGCAATTGATCCATCACACGTGCTGGCGGCAATGGGACTGTCAAAAAAAGATGCTTCTTCCTCCATAAGGCTCAGCCTTGGCAGGTTCACAAGTTTAGAAGATATTGACTATGTAGCTTCAGTTATGCCTAAGGTTGTAGATAGGATTAGAAGCGTGTCGTAAATTAGGGAAATACAGGTGATACATCTATTGAGGTGGTTTCCTCAATGCCAAGCATCACATTCATATTTTGAATTGCCTGACCTGAGGCGCCTTTAACCAGATTATCGATAACTGACACAATCACAGCGCTGTGTCCCGAACCTATTACCTTAATCCCTATATCGCAAAAATTTGATCCGCGAACCTGCTTGGTTGAAGGATAGACACCTTCCTCGCAGATTCTTACAAACTTCTCCCCATGGTAGTGATCTTTGTAAATACTTATCAGCTTTTTGGTTGTGAGCTTCTTTTTAAGATTCACATATATTGTCGATAAAATTCCCCTGTCCATAGGGATTAGGTGAGGAGTGAAAGTAACATCTACCTTTAATCCTGAATAATTGGACAGAGCTTCTTCAATCTCCGGCATGTGGCGGTGCTCGCCAACTTTGTATGCTTTTAGCCCCTCGTTTACCTCAGAGAAGTGATAGCCAAGCGATGGGGAGCGGCCAGCGCCCGATACGCCGGACTTAGAATCGACAATTATTGATGACTCGTCAGCTAGTTTATTCTTAACAAGTGGAGCTGTACCCAATATAGAAGAAGTCGGATAACACCCTGGGTTTGCTACGAGTTTTGCTTTTCTAACTTCTTCCCTATTTAGCTCAGTGATCCCATATACAGCTTTCTTTATTAACTCGGGACATGGATGTACTCCATACCATTTTTTATAATTTTTATTGCTTATTCTAAAATCAGCACCCAAATCGACTATTTTCACGTCCCGATCATAGAGCTGCTTAATAATAGATGCAGATGTTCCGTGGGGAAGTGCGGCAAAGATAACATCAACGTCTTTTGGTATGGATTTTGTCTTAAGCGGCTTTAGCTCAAGATCAATCAGTCCTTTGAGGTGAGGAAAAACATCAGAGATCTTTTGCCCCGCATGCTTTTCTGCAGTTAAATGAGTTATTTCAACATTTGGGTGCAGTAGCAAAAACCTAAGTAAATCGCTCCCTGTATATCCGCTTGCTCCAAGCACGGCAACCTTTTTAATATCCATGGAAATTGAAAATATCAGGGAAAATTATCAAATACAAGTATTTATTAAATTTTACAGTGTATTGAGGTGTTTAGAATCTCAAAAAATTCTTGAGGATTTTTGAGTAAGCACATTCTTGACAGAACCTAAGGAGGAGGTAATTTTTAGCATCTGCACAATCATTACACGCTGCTTTGCAGCAGCAATTTCTGGAGGAATTTATCAATGTCTATTAAGGTCGGAATTAACGGATTTGGAAGGATAGGAAGGAACCTTCTTCGCATCGGACTTGAGCGCGAAGGCATAGAATTTGTTGGAATAAATGATATTTCTGACTCTCAAACACTGACCCATCTGTTTAAGTATGACTCTATCTTTGGTCCTTACAAAGGCGATGTAAAGTCTGAAAACGGACATATGATTATAGACGGAAAACCAATTAAAATTTTCTCAGAAAGAAATCCTGCAAATATACCTTGGGATGAAGTGGGTGCAGAGTTGGTGGCAGAGTCCAGCGGAGTTTTTAGAAGCAAAGAGGAAGTCTCAGCTCATTTTGGAGAAACTGTAAAAAAAGTGCTTATAACAGCTCCGGCAAAAGGGGAGATCGATTTTACTGCAGTACTAGGGGCAAATGAAGCTGACTACGACAACGAAAAGCACAATATCATCTCAAACGCTTCCTGCACTACAAACTGTTTTTCAATGATAGTAAAAGTTATTCATGAAAATTTTGGTATCAAAAAAGGACAAATGACAACAATTCACTCATATACAAATGACCAGCAAATATTAGATGCTCCGCATAAAGATTTAAGAAGGGCAAGGGCTGCGGCGCTTTCAATAATACCAACCAGCACCGGAGCCGCTAGCGCTATAAAGCTAGTATTCCCTGAGCTTGAGGGAAAAATGGAAGCTGTTGCTATGAGAGTTCCTACTGCTGATGTGTCAGTTGTAGATTTTGCTGTGGAAGTG
>JBCCIH010000019.1 GCA_039028315.1 Thermodesulfobacteriota bacterium
CTCGCTCAGCGTAAGCTTGACTATACTTGCTATCAATATCTATTGCTTTGGAATAGTTTTGAATTGCCTGTTCAGGTTGTCCCATTGTGAGATTGGCCGCAGCCATTAAGTAGTATGCCTCTATGTTATTCTTATCGGCCTGGATTGCTTTATTATAATTTTCAACAGCTTTTTCTATATTGCCCTGCATATACTGCTCAAACCCTTTTTCCGTGTATTCTTTAGAGGTTTGAGCAACCGCGATTAGCGGCAGAAAGATTAATATTATAAGTAGTATTATCTTATTCATTTGGACGAAGTATAGCATATTATTTCAAATATTTGATTAATATTAGCTCCTATCCACTGGTTATTTCAGGACCTATTTTAAAGCATCCCACAAGACTTGTGCTGGGTGAAGGGCGTGGCGGTGAGTACCGTCTTTAATTTGATGGCGGCAGCTGGTTCCAGGTGCTACGACAATCACCTCTTCGCCGTGCTTTCTAACTGTTGGTAGCAGTACAAGCTCACCTACTTTCATGGATACATCAAAATGCTCGCTCTCATATCCGAATGATCCTGCCATTCCACAGCAGCCAGATGGTATCATATCCACACTATAATTTTCTGGTATTGATAGCATTTTCTTTGAATGATCTAGGGTGGTTAGAGCTTTTTGCTGACAATGGCCATGAAAAATTAGCTGTCTTTCCTGATCATTGAACATATCTGATGTGATATTGCCCTTATCAATTTCGTTAGATATAAACTCATCAAAAATATAGGTGTGTTTAGCAATATCCTTAGCAGCTTCTTTCACATCCGGATCTGCCAGATCTGGATACTCGTCTCTAAAACTGAGCACTGCAGAAGGTTCAATTCCAACAAGTGGGGTATCTTCTGAGATAAGATCTTTAAATATTCTAAGATTATTATTGGCTATGACCTTGGCCTCACGTATTAAGCCTTTAGAGATATGAGCCCTGCCGCTTTCATCGTGTTCGATGACTTGTGGATAATAACCAAGTTTATCGAGAAGCTTAATCATAGTTATGCCAATCTCTGCATCTAGATAGTTAGTAAACTCATCGCAGAAAACATAAACTTTGCCTTTATCACCTGAAGTGAATGAACTTTTGTTCTTTTTGTACCAATTTCTGACTGTTTGCAGTGAGAGTGGGGGTACGGACCGTCCTTGAGCAAATCCAGTGAGTTTTTTGATAATAGGTGCTGTTATAGAATTTGTGAACATAAAATTGTAGGCCTGAGGGAAAATGGAATTGTATTTTGCGAACATATTAAAATTCGCAATCATCCTTGAGCGCATAGGCACACCGTGTTTGTCGTAGTAGTGCTGCAAAAACTCAGCCTTAAGTTTTGCTATATCTACATCAGATGGGCATTCGGACTTACAGCCTTTGCATGATAAACACAGATCAAGGACCTCATGAATCTCCTCACTCTGGAAAGGGTCTACCTCGGATGAGCGGGTGAATATCTCTCTTAGCATATTCGCTCTAGCTCTTGTGACGTGGCGTTCATCACGAGTAGCCATATAAGATGGACACATTGTACCACCGGCATGTTCTGTTTTTCGACACTCTGCAGTCCCGTTACATCTTTCAGCATGGCGCACAAATCCCTCTGTGCCCCAGTCAAACACAGTATCAAAACTAGGTTCTTTATATCCCTCGTCATATCTTAGATTTATATTATTTCTTGGTGCATCCACAATTTTTGTAGGATTGAAAATACCTTGTGGGTCCCAAGTTGCTTTTATCTCCTTCATTAGGCCGTAAATTTTCTCGCCTAGCATAAACTCAGTGAATTCTCCCCTGAGCCATCCAGTCCCGTGTTCACCGGAGAGAAAGCCTTTATATTTTTTAACTATTTTGGCAGTCTCAAGCGTTATATCTCTAAATAACTTGATTCCCTCTTTGGTTTTTGTATTGAAATAAGGAGTAATATGAAGCTCACCCGCACTAGCGTGAGCGTAGTACATAACTGGAAGATTGTTTCTCTTTAATAGATCGTCTACATCTTGGATAAAATCTGGTAGATCATCAATAGACACTGCACAGTCATCAATATTTGTTGCGGGTTTTTCGTCTCCCTCAACGTTTGATGCAACTCCTAAAGCTGCATTTCGTAGATGCCAGACATGATCTACATCTTCTCCTGTAATTATTGGAAAATGATATCCATAACCTGCTTCTTTTACGTCGTTAATAATTTTTTCTATCTTTTGCTTAGATTCTTCTTGGGTATCACCAGCAACTTCGACAATAAGTACCGCTCCTGGCTTATCTTTTAAAAAGAAAAGCTCTTCATTTAATAGTGGATTCTCTCTTGCACACTCTATCGTATAGTCGTCAATTAGCTCGCAGGACATGATAGTATGCTGGCATATAGCAATATTTGCTCTCAGCGCACTATCTAAAGTTTTAAAATTTATACAGCTCAGGGTTCTGTGAGCAGGCGGGTGGTCTACAAGGTTTACCTTTAACTCACTTATAAAAACAAGTGTTCCAGCTGAGCCCGCAATTAGCTTGCAGAAATTAAATGGCTCTCCACCTTCTTTAAATGGCTCCATTCTAGAAAGAACATCAAGAGCATATCCAGTGTTCCTTCTAAAGATCTTTTGATCAGGGAAGTTCTCTTGAATTTCCTTTTGGTTAGCATCATCCGATAAAATATCTCTTATTTGCTGATATAATTTGGTTTCAAGAAGACTCTCATCACCACTGCATTTAGCCTCAAATTCCCCTTTTGTAAGCTCTCCAAATACTACTTCTGAGCCGTCAGCTAAAAATCCTTTAACCTCTAGTAAGTGTGTTCTGCTGTCACGATACACTACAGAGTTAGCCCCGCATGAGTTGTTACCCATCATTCCGCCAATCATGGCGCGGTTTTGTGTTGAGGTTTCGGGTCCGAAAAAAAGGTCATAGGGCTCTAAGTGTTCGTTTAGTTCATTTCTGATTACACCCGGATGAATACGGGCCCATTTCTCATCCTTATTTACTTCAAGCACTTGATTCAGATAACGTCCAACGTCAACTACAATGCCTCTGCCAATGGGTTGGCCCGACAATGAAGTTCCGGCCGCTCTAGGGGTGAGCGGAATATTTTTTTCTATTGAGAAATCTACTAGCTTTTTAATGTCTTCATGGGATTTAGGAAGAGCTACAGCACTGGGGAGCATTCTGTAGGATGAAGCGTCAGTAGCATAGAGTGTCCGTACTTTATGGCTATGATATAGATCCCCCGAGATTTGCTGCTTTAATTTTTCCCAATCAGATGTTTGGATATTAAAGTTATTCGAGGCGCCATTTGAACTCATTAGTAAACCCTCCCTAGCTATATATACACTTTTTTTATTTCAGACACAATTTTTATTATCCAGGCTGAACTATTGTAATATAAGATTATGTATATTTATAGAAGTTGCGTAAACCCTAATGCCGTTTTTCTATAATTGTCCGTAATTGTTAATATCTTGTTAGCACCCTTGGAATATATGTGTATACAATTAGAATTATTATAAAAACAAAATAGTACGAGGGAGAATATTATGAGTCCCAAAATACAGATCTCAGAAGAAATAATATCTCAGCTAAATCAAAAAGGCATAAATGAAGAAATCGCACTATCACAAATAGAGACATTTAAAAATGGAATTCCATATACTGAGTTATTAAGGCCTTGTACTGTCGGAGACGGAATTGAAAACATCGATGATTCCGTAGAAAAATATATTCAGATTTACGATCAAGAATCAGTAAATAAAAATGTAATAAAATTTGTGCCGGCCTCAGGTGCTGCAAGTCGTATGTTTAAAGAACTTCTTTCAATTAGCATCCGAGATAACGTGAACAAAAATGATCTAATAAACGACAATACAAAAGAATCGAATATTTTTCTAAAATTTATAGACAATATTGAAAAATTCGCCTTTCTTGATGATCTAATCGCATCTTTGTCTGGTGATGGTCTTGATTTAGAGACTCTACTAAATGAAGGTAACTATAAAGAGATTGCACAATATACCCTTGGAGCAAAAGGTCTTAATTATTCTAATCTTCCCAAAGGTATTATAGAGTTTCACAAATATGAAAATGGAGCAAGGACGGCTTTTGAAGAGCACTTAGTCGAAGCTAAAGTGTATTCAAAAGCTGGTGATGGAACGTGCCGTGTTCATTTTACAGTTTCTCCTGAACATATGGATAGGGTTAAGACTCTAATTAACGGGAAATCAGGACTTTATAAAGATGATAATGAACAATTTGATATAAGCTATTCAATCCAGAAGCCTTCTACTGATACCTTAGCGGTTGATATGAATAATCAGCCATTTCTCGATAATGACGGCAGATTAGTTCTACGGCCGGGAGGTCATGGAGCGCTTATCGAAAACCTAAATGATCTGGATTGCGATATCGCTTTTATAAAAAATATCGACAACGTAGTGCCAGACCGCTTAAAGGAAATAACATACTCATATAAAAAAGCCCTTGGGGGATATCTCTTAGATATACAAGCCAAAATATTCGAATATTTGAAGAGACTTGATGGTGAAACTTCTAGTGATCAGCTTTTAGAAGAGATAGATGCATTCATGCAAAATCAGCTAAAGATTCAATTGCCACAGGGCAGTAGCGGCTGGCCCAATCAGAGGAGAAAAGACTTTGCATTTTCAAAGTTAAACAGACCGCTCAGGGTCTGCGGCGTTGTGAAAAATGTGGGGGAACCAGGAGGAGGGCCATTTTGGATTACTTCGCGTGGCCAAGTATCTAGGCAGATTGTAGAGTCGGCACAGGTAAATCTTGAGTCTTTGGAGCAAAAAGCCATCTGGGAGTCATCAACTCATTTCAATCCTGTAGACCTTATATGCGGGTTAAAAGACTATAATGGTACATCCTTTGATTTAAGAAAATATGTAGACACAGATATGGGCTTTATATCATATAAATCTAAAGACGGACGAGAGCTGAAAGCACTTGAGCTTCCCGGTCTATGGAATGGAGCTATGGCCGATTGGATAAGCATTTTTATAGAAGTGCCACTTATTACTTTTAACCCTGTAAAGGGGGTATTAGATCTGCTTAGGGATGAGCATCAAAACAGTGAGTAATTATTGATGAGAAGAAAAACTGTTTTAGTTAATCTATCCGTTCAAATTCCAGAGGGACTTAGAAACTTATCAAGAACATTCTCTCAAATTTTGTTAAAAATTAATACTCTTTATGATCTACAGTCTGGCGGGACTTTGACACCAAGAGATGAAAGAAAAATCTGGAAAGAAATACCGGCCCTTTTAAGTTCTACGTCAACTGATATTGAGGTCTTATTAGATAGAGACATACAAAATCTGGAAAAGGGGATATTTGATCTTTATCCAGTATCCATAACCTTAAATAATTATGAGATAGATTTGATAATAGGAAAAATATTTGTGTCTGAAGGTGCTAGCTCAAGCTACTACGCAGGAGTTGCCGGAATTATTAATGAAAAATATAAAACTGTCCTAAATAGCTATGATTCTAAACTTGAACTACTGTGCCAAGAACTTGGTTGTTTGTCGGCAAATAAAACTGAATCAATTGTTGATAAAGCACCAAAAATAAAATGCTTAGAGGTTTTTAGCTTATCAGGCGCACTTGATATCGAACATAAACCAATCTGTATTTTTTACTCCGGTGATAGTCCTGAAAATCTCTCTGCACTGTCTAATATGACTGTTTTTATAAATCTTTATTCAGAACGATTTAAAGCTATCACAATGCAGATAGTAAAAAAATATGTACAAGGTGCAGAGCTTTTAGACGAACTGTCTGACTCGGAAATTTCAGACCTATTGTTGGTCTGGCTTAGGGGACATGATGTTGGACACTTTATTGGAGAAGATAAACTTGGTCAGAAAATGACAGAGTTTGATAGAGACTATATGATCCTACATGAGCTCAAGTCAGACTTAATTGCCCTTTACTCATTTAGGCTCTATAGAAATGATCTGCTGGATAAGGGATTACTTGAAAAGATATACTTCTTAACAGTAGCTGAAATGCTGCGCTATATAAGAAGAGGGGACATTACAAATCATCCGGACTCAGCTTCTGCATATATAGCATGGAGATATTTTGAGGACTCTGGGGCAATTAAATACAATGCTAATAGTAATAAATTTCTCATAGATATAAATATTTTAGAACAATCACTTAGCAAAATTACGCATGAGCTTTTGTCAATATTTGCTAGTGGTGATGAGGTCGCAGCCAGGAAATTGACTCACCGTTACGGTAGTTTAGAGAATAATGGTAGTAATGATAAATTCCCCGTGGACTGCAGCATTGAACTTGGCAATGCTCTTAGAGATATGAATTTGCCTTATTATATTGACTATAAATTTATAACGGATTGATTTTTCATTTATATATTCTGCCTTAGTATCCTTATTAGGTTTACAGCATAGCGTATTTTATGTCTTATAGCTTCTTGGCTTAGGTCACTCATATATTCCACAGTTTCTTCTTTTAGTTTTTTATCTTTGCTTCCAAGTTTTGAGAGCTCTTGAATCATATCGTCTAATTCTAGTAAATCATTATTTATAGATATGCTCTCAATTTCAGATAAAACTGATTTTGCTCTTTTCTTAACCTCATCAATTGCAAAGCTATCATTTGAAAGGTGTGTGATAAATAGCAGAATGTTTGCTGAATCATCATCATTTATGTTAGCGCACAGATCTTTAATGATTCCCTCATATTCATCAGTATTTGTATTGGTTGATAAGTAATTAGCCGCAAAATAATGATAAGTGTATTTATTTTTAAATTTGTAGTTGAGATCAAAGCTTTCTAAGACATTGGATTTGATTAACTCTTTTAGTACTAGATCAATCGCAATTTGATTGGTAAGGCTTTGGTTGTGGATATTTACTAAATCTTCATGTCCTACAAAATCTTTTTTATTTTCCAACATATAGAATGAAAGTTTTGAAAGTAAATCAATATATTTTTCATCCTGATCATCATCAATAAATGAACTCAGAGATTTCTTTATTATATATTCATAGTAGTTTGCGTATGAACCTTGGTTTGCTCTTTGGTTAGCTTCGTGCTGCTGATCATGCTGCAGAATTGTTAAAATAAATATTGGGTATGAAGGTACTAAGTTGTGCTCTCTTATAGTATCAATTATCTCAATACTCTTATTGATCTCATGCTCTATTTGTTGCAAATCATAATCTTCATCTTTTGAGATATTGTGCCATTTGTGAATTAAATCTATTGTGCGCTCAGCATTAAACTCCATGATTTCATATGTACTTATATTCTGATTAATTTCAGTAAAATCAAAATGGGGCTTTGCACTTAATACAATATGGCAAAATATGTTTTCTAGATTGTTCCATAGATCGGTTAAGACATTGCTACTGCATTCTAAACCATCTATATTATCAATGAAAAGTATTTTTTCGTGTTTTCTTTGATCCTTTATGTAGTTATAACTATCTGCGTCATAACTTTGTTCAAATTTACTGTAAACTATGTTCAAAAAAGTTTTAAAATCTTCTATGTTTTTTCCATTTACATCAATATATATTGGGTATTTATTGATCTTCAGATAGTTTCTAATCAAGGCTTTTACTAGCGCAGTTTTGCCCGAGTCTTGTGAGCCAACAATCATTATTGCTTTTTCTTTGCTCCAAATATCCAGAAGTATACTCGAATTGTTAACCAGCTTAGATTCATCTCTAATGTCAGGAAATATATATATATCATCCAAAAAAATTTGATTCTTATTAGGATGGTTAAGATTGAATCCAGGATTATCAATAAAATCTTCAAAATGAGCTTGTAAATTTATTCTTCTCATACTCTTTTGTGCGCAATGTAAATTTCAAGAATTATTTATTAAACTATATCTTAATGGGAAAGTTTGTAGAAGTACAAATTTAGTATTTGCTATTTGGTTTAGACAATTATGGATTTAGAAGTCCAAATACTAGAAAAACAGCTCCGAACCACAAGCCTAAAGCAATCATGACTGTTGAAATAGCAATAGATATATACTCTATTTTAGAGGAACCAAAGAGACGCTTAGACTTTATTGATTCTGGCTCATTATGTTCTTCAGGACCATAAGTTTGAATACTCTTTTTATAATTAGACCAAAGAAAGTAATAGTTTAGCCCTGATCCAATTACCGATATCCAAAGAGATAATGTTGATCCTTTAATATAATATTCTTCTATAAAATTTTGTAATGTGGATCTAAAAATTAAAGTGCCACCTAAACAAAGAAGTGTAAGTATTGATAATAGTCTGAGCAAACTAATTGTAGAACTGTAGTAGTTGGCTTTGTTTATCTTAAGTTCAATTTTTTTCATTAAAATTGCTCTCACTCCTACCATTGAACATAATTCTATTATAATATGGTTTTGTAGATATTTTGTAAACGAGGATTTATGATTTATTTAATGCAGCTAAATTCCATGTTGAATAAAAAGTATATCTTTACAGTGATCCTATTAGTATCAGCTCTTTTCGCTTGCAAGATAGAAGAGCAAACTCCGGTACATATAGCCCAAGAAATGAGAACTCGGGCATGCTTGGGTGATGTTGAGGGTTTTTATTCTTATATAGACAGAGCTTCTATAGAAAAAAATTTGCAACAGCTAGCTGTACAAAAAATAAATCAGCAAACAAATAATACTTCATATGTTGAAGAATTTAAAGAAGTTGTTTTACCAAGTTTAATTGTTCTTAAATGGGAAGTTATAAATGCAGAGTTAAGTAGAGCTGACGAGGGAGTTTTTTGCCGATTTACAATTATTAGCGACGAAAATAATCCAAGCGTTGTACAAATAGTTTATCCTCAAGGAGAAATATCTAAGTGGCTATTTGAGTCTCGGTCAGGACGTAATATCTTAGTATCTATTGAAGATGAAAAACCATTTGACTTTGCAAATCTGGATATGGAATTAGGCCAAGGCCAAATAGAAACTGCTAATAACGAAAAATCAGAGAAAGTAATTAACGAAACTGATTCTAAAGAGCCTATAGACCTAGAAGAAAAGGCTGAAGATGTAATTCCTAAACAAGAACTGGATCAAGGTTTAGTAGCTAATGATGGTCGAGATGATAATGATAGTTCAATTTCCAAAGACACTGATCAAGAACTGGTTGTCGAAGAACCAATAAATCCTGAATTAGAACCTAATGATAAGAGTTATCCGGCTTTAAATATAGCATCTGATTTTGGTAAGGCTAGATGGGGCATGACCAGGGAACAGGTCATTCAAGCTGAAGCATCTAATCCAAATTGGGAATCCCCCACTTCAATTGGATACAGTCATAATAACAACGGCCACATCGCACATACCGAATATATCTTTACGGCTAATCGTCTAACCATGGGGCAATACTTAATAGTAGTACCAAATTCAGAGGAAGACCGCTATTTAAAAGAATATGAAAATCAAAAAAATCTTATATCCAGAAAATTTGGTAGTCCAAAGATACATGAAGAAAACTGGTTAAACTCTTTATACAAGGATAAGCCTGAGCGTCATGGATTTGCAGTCTATATTGGTCATCTGAGTTATAAGTCCAAATGGGACACAGAGCGCACTGAAGTTTTACTTGAGCTTAAAAGTAATAATTATAATATGACATTAGAGACGCATTATTCTCAGAATTAATCAGTATATCAAAATGCAAATCATTGCAATATTTGGGCATACCTTTTATAATCAACTATATAGTTCCTGTTTTATTGTTACTACAGTAATTTGCGTACAAATAATAAAGTAATATATAAAGATTTATTTCCTAAATACAGCCGGTTGTTATCATAGAGAGTTTATGTTTTGATAGAATACAAAGTTGAAAATATAACACTTACGGATGATGAAAAGTCTTTCGTCGTTGATTTGAGCGTTGAGATGGAAGATGTGGACTTTGATTCAGATCCTGTTTACCTATCTTTAACCTTTACTATAGTTAATGATTCAAGTGATCTTGAGAATATTAAAGAAAAGGCAGTTATTAAAGGCAAGGGTCTTTTAAAAAGAGTCCTGCTAGAAGATGCTCAGCAAGAACTGTTCTAGAATAAATTCCTGATTATAAATAAACTTAAAATTTAATCTTTTGAATTTTTCGACCATGTCCGAAAATGGCGAGCATTCTTCTAGTAACCCATGTATATTCCTAGTATGAAGTCAAAAGAAGATATTTACTACGAGGCAATTCTTACAAGAGATTACCGGTTTGATGGAAAGTTTTTTGCAGGCTCTACATCAACTTGGATATATTGCAGACCGATATGCCCAGCAAAGCCGAAAAGGGAGAATGTCAGATTTTTCGATACAGCAATAGAAGCTGAAAGTGCAGGTTTTAGACCATGTCTTCGTTGCCATCCAGAAAGTGCTCCATCCTCACCTGCATGGCTTGGGAAAAGCAATATAGTAAAACGCGGGTTAAACATTCTGTTAGGAGCTGATTTCTATGAATATGATGAGGATAGTTTTGCAAACGTCCTAGGAATAAGCGCAAGACATGTAAGACGCCTATTTCTAGATGAAATTGGCAGAACTCCTAAAAGCATAGCGGATACAAACAGGCTCGACTTTGCAAGAAAGCTAATCGTAGAAACAGATTTGCCGTTTTCTAAGATAGCATTTGCATCTGGATTCTCATCAATAAGGCGTTTTAACGATGCGATTAAAAAACGCTTTACTAGAGCACCGTCCGCTCTTCGAAAGTCTAAATCAAGAGCACAAAATGAATTAAGCGCAATAAAACTGGAGCTTTCGTACCGCCCGCCTTTTTCATGGTCTGATCATCTTAACTTTTACTCTAAACATAGTATTTCTGGTCTTGAGCAGATTGAAGATCAATCCTATTTTCGCCTATTCAGCAAATATGGAACATTAGGACAAATTAAAGTTACGCACTCAAAAGAAAAACCGGTATTATTGGTGACTGTAACTGCATTAGATTACAACTGTTTATATCCACTGACTCAAAACATAAGACAGATGTTTGATTTAAACACTGATCCGCTTTTAGTTTCAAATGCTTTTCAATCTGATAGAAAACTAAATAAACTTATCAAAAGAAATCCGGGCCTAAGATTATCTAGATTTTGGGATGCATATGAGGGAGCCATTTGTACAATACTTGGACAACTCGTATCACTTGCCCAGGCAAGAAAATTGGTAGGCCGTATTGTAGAAAAATATGGCGAAGTTGTTACGAATCCATGGACTGGCAACGAAATAAAGCTCTTTCCAACGCCAAAAGTACTAAGTAATGCAAAATTAGATGATATTGGTACAACTAAAATGCGTGCATCAGCTATAAATCAGCTATCTACAAAAGTGGTAAATGGCGATATAAGGCTAGACCCTTCATTAGAGAATAAGGATCTTAGGGAAGCTCTAGTCTCAATCAAAGGAATTGGACCCTGGACAGCAGATTATATAGCACTTAGAGCTTTGGGGGAGCCTGATATATTTCCTAAAGAGGATCTCGTATTAAGACGAAGTTTGAATACTCATCCCTATATTAATTTAGTAAATGCAGCGCCATATAGATCATATCTGGCAGCTCATTTGTGGAGTGATAAGACTAAAAAACATTATTTGGAGGTCAATCAATGAAATATTTTTATACTAATATGACAAGTCCTGTTGGTAAATTGACTTTAGTGGCAGATGAGCACAATCTTTGTGCTATTTGTTTCCCTAATCAAAAACCTGATAAACGAAAATTTCCGAATCTGAAAAAAAATGAAAACCTAAGAGTTCTTAAATCCTCGGTGAATCAACTAAGTGATTATTTTGCTGGCAAAACTCAAAAATTTGATTTACCCCTACGCCCAGTCGGTACAGATTTTCAGGAAAATGTATGGAAAGCTCTTAGGTCTATAAAATATGGTAAAACTGTTTCTTATGGAGATATAGCAAAAAAAATAGGTAATCCTAAGGCAGTTAGAGCAGTAGGGTCTGCAATAGGGAAAAATCCTCTTTCTATTATAGTTCCATGCCATAGAGTAATTGGTGCAAACGGCAAACTCACAGGTTTTGCCGGAGGGCTTAAAACAAAAGAGTTTCTGCTTAATTTTGAGAGTAAATAATATTCTTAGTAGGAATAAGTTGTATGAAGTAATATAATCGTTGATGTCAAATAAAGATCCAGAGAATATCGCTGATGTAACAATTGATTGGCTATCTGAACGATTAGCAGAGTCTAGCTTACTGTCCAGATCTTACATAACTAAATTTTATATAGAAGATATAGCAGAGGGAAGAGCTTGGCTTAGCTCTGTAGTTAGAGTTAAGCTCGAATATGATAGCAATCCTGATGAGCTTCCGTATTCATTTGTGATCAAACTTTCCCAATCTAAAGACAACAGAAGTAAAGAATATGAAGTTGAGGCATATAAGAGAGAAATAAACTTTTATGAGCAAATAGCTCCAAGTCTTCCTATGAGGCTCCCAAAATTATATTATTCCAACCATAAAAATTTGATGATTCTCGAAGATTTAAGCTTTCTAAAGCCTGGAGATCAGCTTGAAGGAATTGACAACGAAAAAAAGTTCATAACCTTAGAGGCATTAGCCAAGCTGCATGCAGCTTATTGGAATAGAAATGAGCTGAACCAATACGAGTGGTTGCCTGACACCAATAATGTAGAAAAGGATTTTGATAACAACTGGGATTCTTTTGTAGATCTTTGTGGATATTTTATTGACCCAAAAGCGCTTAGAATTGGCGAGAAGCTAAAGGGTAATACACGCTGGTTGATTCAGGAAATTTCAAAAAAGCCACAAACACTTGCTCATGATGACATGAAGCTCGACAATCTACTCTTTGGAGAGCCAAAAACGAGCGAAGCAGTTGTGATATTAGATTGGCAGTTTGTGATAAAAAGTATGGGAACAATAGATGTTGCAAGATTCATAGGCGGGGGACTAAACCCTGATCAAAGAGCCGGGCATCAAATTGAATATCTTAGATTTTGGTATGACAAGCTTGTTGAAAATGGAGTAAGCAATTATAGCTGGGAAGATGCTCAGGGAGACTTTCAATTGGCAGCGCTATATTGTTTGTTGTTCCCTGTGAAGTTCCATAAAGGCATTTCAAGTGCCAAGGGTAGGGCACTTGAGTATATCCAGTCCCTATACAGCGGACTCTTTTTGCTGGCTGAAGAAGTTGATGCAGGATCTATGCTGAAATGATTTCTGAAAATATATTCATGCGAAAATTCTAAGAAATGTTTCTCAGTACATGTTGTAAAGCCAATACATTGTTTTTCCAAGCCTCAAAATCTTCGGATTCTTTCCATAACCTAAATAGTTCAGAATCATCATTAAGAATAAGATCTATTACGTTACTAGCTTTAGCCGGTAAATTCCCTATATCTAGATTTTTATTATCATTAATCCATTTTTGTGCATTCTCAGGCAATTCTCCACGAGAACTTCCTGATAAACCGGCAATAACTTCAGATGCGGCAAGAGCCACGCTAGCATCCCATGATTCAATCTCTTCATCAACTTCAAGTGCCTCTTTCAACAGTCTAATATCTGAGCTTTGTGCTAAATCATGCAGCCAATCTAATGCATCGTCATTTTCAAATGTCGTAATACCCCAAGTGCCCATAATATTGTCTTCCTTAAATGCCATGCACAAGTGTCTTTTATCATAATCTATATACTATCTTTTCAATCAAAGCAAGAATAATAATATATTTAGTAAATCTATATATCTGTACATGAATATCTTGATTATATATTTATTATATTGTACAATCGTTCAATAACTCTTGGGTCGAGTTATTAGGGACTTAGCCCCAATACCAAACATTTAGAACTTAGAAAGGAGATATAAAATGGGTCCGATATATAGAAACAGCCATATAGGCTTGTGCTCGAATGTGATTTCACATCTGCTTATTATAATTGCAGCATGTATGATGATTATTGCTTATAGTTTTCAGGAATCATCCATTGCTAGTGAAGAAGGAATCAGTTTTGAATTTTGTAATACGTTATCTACTTCGATAATCGCTACTGATGGAGGCTTAGTAGATATTGCCAGTATTGACCGTTCGGAGATCTCAAGAGTGCTTATTGATAATGGAACTGTCGAAGACGTGGCTTCTGATTTAGAAAGTGTCTGTGGTTATAGCTCTGTTATTATTTTTGATCCTAATATTTCTCAAAAAGCTCATCTTACAGAACCAATAAATGTATTGCCAAATTCGATACTCGGTGCATGTAGCAGTAACATTGTAATGGTTGAAGTTATTCAAGATCATAAATGTACTGATTTCATAGTTC
The DNA here is from genome assembly GCA_039028315.1 of Thermodesulfobacteriota bacterium. NCBI lineage: Bacteria > Pseudomonadati > Thermodesulfobacteriota > Thermodesulfobacteriota bacterium. The sequence continues at coordinate 14,330 of JBCCIH010000019.1, forward strand.
CTATGTGTGGTGAAAATAGAATTAATCCTTGGACTGATATTCGAGTCAATCCTTGGACCGACTTAAGAGTAAACCCATGGACAGATCTCCGAATCAATCCTTGGACTGATTTACGGAATATGTGTGCTGATGATAGAGGATTTGTATGGAGTGATGTACGAATAAACCCTTGGACAGATGTTAGGATTAATCCCTGGACTGATTTGAGAATAAACCCGTGGACTGACTCAAGAGGTTTTGTTTGGAGTGATTAACTATCTTGGGGAATTTATGTTCCCTTAGTTATAAGATGGCAAAGTTATTTTGATTTGTTGAATAGTTTTTAGAAACTGGCGCGCCCGGAGGGAGTCGAACCCCCAACCTCTTGATCCGTAGTCAAGCACTCTGTCCAGTTGAGCTACGGGCGCACACTGGGCTAATTAGTTTACTGAAAATCAGATTCACATCAATATGTCAGAGTTTTTTTATACGTGATATTTTCCTATTGCGTACTTACTTAATTCATATATCATATAGTCCAAATCATGAATAGTCTCGAAGCCAAACTAGACCGGGAAGTTATCGCCTACCTTACCAAAGTTGAAGATATGCCAGAAGTAAAGTCTCTCATCTCAGGAGACATTTCAAAAGGTGTCTATATTAAATTTCTTAAGACTTTTTATATTCTTGAAGATATAAGTCAAAGAGCAGTAAATTTAGCAAGCCAGATGACCAAAGAGGCTAATCCTTATCTTAGTAAGAGGTTTGATGTATGTGCAAAAGGGGAGCTTGGTCATGCTGAGATTGCGCTTGAGGACCTTAACAATTTAGGAGTTAAAAATGTTGAGTTGTCTGATGTCCCCATGGCATCAGATTACGACGATATGCTTCAGGACTGCGCCCGAGAGTTTCCGCTCGGAGTGTTGGGTCACTCGTATTTATTTGAAAACACTTCTGGAGCAATGTTCCCAAAACATAGACCAATTGATTATCCATCTCGATTTGTAGAGATCCATGCTAAAGAAGATCCTGGGCATTCAATAGCTATTAAAAGAACCATTAGACATATCGAGAATGATTTGTCTGAAAATGACGAAGCTAGAATCCTATCTTTTGCCAACCAAAGTGGACAATTCCTCTTAAAAGTATTTGATACAATCACAATTTAAAACCAGACAAAATTAGATCAATTCGCTGTACAAATGCATAACTATGTCTAACTACAATTGGTTTGTGGCGGAGAGGGAGGGATTCGAACCCTCGAAGGAGAATAACCCCCTTACTCGCTTAGCAGGCGAGCGCCTTCGACCACTCGGCCACCTCTCCAGATAGGTTTTTATTTAAGGGGATTGATTATACCAGTATGAGTAAAAAATATCTAACTCTTATCTTATTTCAAACTCCATATTATTGTAAGGCAAGAGGAGAAAAACATATCCCACCTTGCTTGAGACCCCGTAATCTTAATTAATAATATTGCGCAAGGTGGGATATGATCACACTTCAGGAGGCTTGCTTTAATTCAAAATACGTAGCAGCATTTCCGGGTTCGGGAACTAAAAGTCCCTCTTGTTTTAAGCCTTCAAGGTGGAGCTTGACGGCTCCCATCATAAGTTCCTTGGTTTCTTCTACTGTGTCGCCTACTACTACGCAACCGGGCAAGTCTGGGCTATAAGCGGAGTAGCAGTTAGAAGACTCCTCGATGGTAAATTCGTATTGTTCCTTTCCTATAATTTCTTGTGTTTCAAAACATTGATTGATTGAGTGAAATAATGCACCTTCTGCTAGTTCTTTGTCCATCCTACAATTAATTGTGAGTCTGCTTCTTTGGCTTCTTAGTTTGAATTGTCTGTGGCATCCGGAAATTCGAACAAGATACCAGCCCTTATTCTCAACTAAAAACTTTATCATCTCTCTCACTCTCATTTTGCCATCCTCTTTGTAATTCAGTCTCCTCTTCACCCATTTTTAATCTTTTTCGTACATAAGAACATTATCAAATGGAGGCCCTGTCATGTTCTCATCAAGGAAATTGCTTATCGCTTCCTCGATGATTTTTGACTGGCTTTTTCTGCTAACAAATGAATAGAGGCGAAGACGCTCGTAGAGAAGAGCGGGTATGTAAAGTGAGCCTCTATGCATCTTATTAGGATTCGCTCTTTGTTTTATTGTTCCTGCTGTCACAATTTATTTATAACATCATTACGTAATGATGTCAACCCGTTTTAATATGAATATCCTGCGATGGCCTTAAATGCCTGCAATCATTGTATATTATATGTCGAAAAAATATGGCTCAAAATAGAGGGTTTGAGTTAAAGTGTGTTATATAGCACACTTCTAAAAGGTCTTTATCAATTTTAATGGAAATAGTGTAATGATTACAGCGGTTTAAGTCGAAAAAGTCTTTTTCTCCGCTATGGTTAATGATTATTTAATATTTTTGCACGTTATATCCATCTTCGAACGCGCTTTTTATACTCTGTATATTCATTACCAAATTTTTGCTCAAGATAAGCTTCCTCTCTCTCGATCACGCCTTTTTGCATAACTATGACAAATAGAGGGACCATAAATGCTATCCATAATGTGTTTAAGAAAATGGAAACACCTATTAGAAGAATCACCAGGGAAAGATACATCGGGTTTCTTGTATACGAATACACGCTTGTTTTCACTATTGAATTTGCTGGTTTTCTGACATC